>CAZTKB010000250.1:0-4932 GCA_964614125.1 uncultured Desulfobacterales bacterium
ACCCCACCCTGATCCTCCTCCAACATCATGGGCGTATGTGTGGGTTGTTGTCAGCACCAGTGGGGAGGGAAAAAATAGATAGTCCTGACCCACTAGCCCGCAAGGGGGGAGGAAAAAAATGGATTGTCCTGACCTAGCCCGCAACAGGGGAGGGAATAAATGGATAGTCCTGACCCAGCCCGCAACAGGGGAGGGAATGAGCTATCAGCCTTTCCGCCGGAAAGACGGACCGGCGGTGGAACTGCCGGCAAGCTAGAGCAATGGTGCCGTAATTTGACCAAGTCCCGACATGCCTTTGACAAATGTTTGAACCTCTTGGCGCAATATGATATAATTCAAATTTTAAATTTTCAGAACAACACCCTGAGGTCATCCATCACGAAAGTCAGCCGCCATGGTTCCCATGTCCGATTCGACACACCATCCGCCTTTGAAAGCCGTCGTTCTTTCCAGCGGCGGCTTGGACTCCACCACCGTCATGGCCATCGCCGCATCGGAAGGCTATGAGCTGTACAGCCTGAGCTTCGACTACGGTCAACGACATAGGTTCGAACTGCAGGCTGCCTCGGCGGTCGCAGCAAGATTCCGGGTCCGTCGGCATCTGACCATCCGCGTCGATCTCACCGCGATCGGCGGGTCGGCCTTGACCAGCGACATGGCGGTTCCCAAATCCCGAAAACCGGAGACCATGACTGCGGAAATTCCGGTCACGTATGTTCCGGCTCGGAACACCATTTTTCTGTCCTATGCCCTCGCCTGGGCGGAAGTCCTGGAATCCTCGGATATATTCATCGGGGTCAATGCGATCGACTACAGCGGGTATCCGGATTGCCGCCCTGAATACATCGAGGCTTTCGAAAGAATGGCCAATCTGGCTACACGCTCGGGTGTGGAAGGACGCACCCGGGTACGTATCCGGACACCGCTGCAACATTGGAACAAGGCGGAAATCATCCAAAAAGGCGTGGCCCTGGGATTGGATTATTCCATTACCCACAGTTGTTATGACCCATCCTTGGACGGTGCAGCCTGCGGAGAATGCGACAGCTGCATCCTCCGGAAAAAAGGATTTCTGGAAGCCGGTGTAGCGGATCCGACCCGGTACCATTTTTCGGCCGTCTAAGCTTCTCCATGCCGCCAGTTCGATTTTTACCAGCAATTCGGAATAATACATGAAACTTTCCCCCGCTCAGCTGAAAGCCGTATCTTATATGGATTCCCCGGTTCTGGTCACAGCCGGAGCCGGCTCCGGAAAGACACGAACGCTGACAGCCAAAATCGCCTACCTGGTGGAGCAGGGCATGGACCCCGGTAGAATTCTGGCCATTACCTTCACCAACAAGGCGGCCGAGGAAATGAAAGACCGCTTGACATCGATCACCGGCCTTCCCATCCAGCGGTTTCCATGGGTCCGGACCTTTCACTCCGCCTGTTTCAAAATTTTCAAGGATCATTGCCGAATCCTGGGGTTTTCCCCCCCGGTTCAGGTATTTGCCGTCTATCAGCAGCAGAAGGTTCTGCTGGATATTCTGGTCTCCCGATTGAATCTGGATAAAAAATTCGTTCCGATCGTCTCATCGGAAATATCCTCGGCCAAAAATTCCGGAAATCCGACATCCTATCTGGCCTCCCGGAGCAAAACGGGAGGGTTCTCCCTCACCGAGATCCTGTCGATGTATGAAACCGAGCTAAAAAACCGCAACGCCGTGGATTTCGACAACATCCTGTTGTTGACCCGGAATCTGCTTCGGGATTATGAAGATATTCGGCAGCATTACCAAAACCTTTTTGAATACATCCTGTGTGACGAATACCAGGACACCAATAATCTGCAGGAAGAACTGACGGGCCTTCTGGTCCGAAACGGCCGGCTGTTCTGTGTGGGAGACGACTGGCAGGCTATCTATTCCTTCCGTGGAAGCAACGTGGATCATTTTCTGCATTTCACCACCAACTATCCAACCGGAAAGGTGTTCAAGCTGGAACAGAATTACCGGTCCGCCGATGAAATCGTCGATATCGCCAACCAATTGATCCAAAACAACCGGAATCGTATCGAAAAAAAATGTTTTTCCACCCAAAAAGGCGGTACCGTGAAGCTGAATGAATTTTCCAGTGAACGGGATGAAGCGGACTGGGTGACTGATACGATCATCTCTTTGAATCAGAAGAAAATCGATTATTCCCGAATGGCGATTCTGTACCGGACCAAATTCTGTTCCCTGGCATTTGAGCAGAGCCTCCGATCTTCGGGTATCCCCTATCGGATGTTGGGAGGGAAGGGATTTTTTGAGCGCAAGGAAATCATGGATCTCAACTGTTACTTGAGCGCCGCCGCGTTCCCCAAGGATGACGCGTCGTTCGAGAGGATCCTCAACATCCCGAAACGGGGAATCGGACCCGGAGCGGTCAAAAAAATCGCCTCCTTCCGCTCCGAAACCGTCAGTTTGCAGGAATCCGCCCGAATGGTCCTGGGTGAAAAGATTCTGGCACCCAAACTCTATGCTGGGCTCCGGAACGTAATCGATCTGTTAGACCGGATCCGGGATCTTTCTCCCGGCGAAGCGGTTCGCCGGATCCTGGAGGAGGTGGGGTATCTGGCCTATCTCCAGGAATACTCCAAAGCTGATTCCATGGAATGGACCCAGAGAAAGGAAAATATCGATCAGCTCTTGTATTCAGCCTCCCGGAAGGATACCATTACGGAATACTTGGAGGAGGCAGCACTCGTCCGGGAAGACACGCGTGAAGACGAAACGGAAAGTACCCAGAAATGTGTCAACCTCGCTACGGTTCACGCGGCCAAGGGATTGGAATTTCATGTCGTCTTTGTCGTCGGCTGCGAGGAAAATCTTTTCCCGCACTGGAAATCGGCGGAAACCCCGTCCGGAATCAATGAAGAGCGGCGGCTCATGTATGTTGCCATGACCCGAGCCGAAAAATATCTGTTTTTGTCCAGCGCGGATTTCCGAAAGGGGCAATTCAACCAGCGGAGCCGCTTCCTGCAGGAAATCGAAACAGGCCTGCAGTAGAAGACTGCGGGCAGTGGTCCCACGCATTCCAACGGGCCGGAGCCGGTCCGTTCACCAGGAGTTACCATACACAGGAGAGTCTCATGGGAATCATGGGAAAACTGATCGGTGGAGCGATCGGATTCGCGCTGGGCGGACCGTTGGGCGCCATTTTGGGGGCAACCTTCGGTCATGCCTACGATGCCGGAAATCAACATGCGGATCTACCGCCCCCCGGGCCGTTGTCCTACGAGGAGTCCTCGCAGTTCACTTTTTTTGTAGCGACTTTTTCCATGCTGGCCAAGGTAGCACGCGTGGACGGCCAGGTTTCCCGGGAAGAAATCGATGCCGTCCGCCGGTTTATGAGCCATGACCTGAACCTGGCACCGGACAGCCAGCAGATTGCCTTGAATATTTTCCATACCGCCGTCCATTCCACCCAGACCTTCGAGGATTTCGCCTCCCAGTTCTACGGCCAATTCTATTCCCAACCCCAAATGCTGGAATTGATGATGGACATTCTCTTCCGAGTTTCCCTGGCCGACGGTGCGTTAAACAACTACGAAGAGACGACTCTCCGATCAGCCGCCCGCATTTTCGGATTTGACGAAACCCGGTACCAGCAGATCAAATCCAAGTACGTACGGGACGTCGACAAGTATTACACGATTCTGGGATGCCGGCGGGAGGATTCCATCGAACAGATCAAAAAACAATACCGAAAAATGGCGGCCGACTACCACCCGGACAAAATCATCGCCAAAGGACTCCCCGAAGAATTCGTCAAATTCGCCAATGACAAGTTCAAGGAAATCCAAGAGGCCTACGACGCGATTAAAAAGGAGCGAGGGATCGTCTGAAACGGCCATGTCCCACGAAATCCACCGTATTTTGCTGATACAACTCGGGGATATCGGAGATGTCGTGTTAACCGGTCCCGCTCTGCAACTTCTCCGGGAACGGTTCCCCAACGCCCGGATTTCCTTTTGTGTCCGGGAAAAGGCCGCGGAACTGGCCGCTGAATTTCCCTGGGCCAGCGATGTGATTGCCGTTGAAAAGGGCGGCCGAACCGGAGCCGAGGAAATCCGGTTCCAAATCAACTGGTTTTCGCGTCTCCGCAAAGCCCGCTATGACGTGGCGGTAGATCTGCGAACCGGTACCCGGGGGGCTGTCATCGCCGCGCTATCCGGCGCCCGCTGCAAGATCGGGCGGTTCGAATCAGACGGCAAACTCTGGCGCAACCGCGTATTCCATGTCCTGGTGGATCCGCCCGAGGAACACCGGGAGTATTCCGTGCGGCATCATGTGAACATCCTTCAACCGCTGGAACTCGGGAGAGATATCCCGCCCCTTTTTTTGCCGATCTCCGAATTCCGCACCGACAACGCCCGCAGAAAGCTCCATGAGCACGGCATCCCCGAAAATCAACCCCTGATTGCATTCCATCCCTTTTCCCTCTGGTCATACAAAGAATGGGTGCCGGAGGAATGGGCCTGTCTCATCGACCATATTCACACCACCACAGAGGCCCAGGTGATTGTCACCGGTGCTCCGGAAGAGCGGACCCGCGCCAAGCGGTTGGTGGATCGGTGCCGGATCCCGCCAGTGAACCTTGCCGGCGAAACACCTCTCGCGGATCTACCCGGTATTCTCGGTTGCTGCCGCTTGTTTGTCGGCGTTGACACCGCGGCGCTCCACATCGCAGCCGCGGTCGGAACTCCAACCATCGGAATCTTCGGCCCTTCCTCTCCAGTCAGTTGGGCCCCCCGCGGCCCCCATCACCGGGTGGTTCAACACCAACTTCCCTGCGTTCCATGCCGGGACAAAGGATGCGATAACCGGGAAATCAGCCGCTGTCTCCAGGAGTTGACCTGGAATGAAATCCGGCGGCGTGCGGCGGTCATGCCCAAATGGCAATGGC
>CAZTKB010000251.1:0-4925 GCA_964614125.1 uncultured Desulfobacterales bacterium
GGATAATGGCTTGCGCGAATCGAATATCCAAGCCGGGATGGAATTCAGCACCTTTGGACCCCTGTACAACGTGGTCCGGCCATAGAACCGGCCCGATTCCGGGGGCCTCGTAGGGATCGAACGGGCTTTTCCCCGGATACTGGCTTGCAAAACTTTTATGATCCGGTGGATGCCAGTCCTGGGTGAGCACAATGGGTGCATCAATTTGTTGGAACGAGGCCATCAATCGGTTGATTTGGGGCAGAAAGGCATCCCCTTTTTCAACAGCAAGCGCACCTCCGGGCATGAAGTCGTTTTGCATGTCGACTACGATCAGGGCATCTCCTTTTTGTATGTCAACTGAATTCAGATGAGGAACATCCCTTGCATCCATGAGCCACCTCTGTATTGTTTGCCGGAAAGCACCGTTACCCGGCTGAATGGATCTATACACACCCAAAACCGGTTGCCCGGCTTATCCCGTTCCGGTTATGTTTAAAGATCAGCCGATGGATTGTCAAAAAGAATCATTTGTGATTCAGTAATCTTTTATAACAACCATTTGAAGGTCTGTGATTCCCGCCCAAACGGCAACAGGACGCCTGCTCATATCAGAAGGGATTCATTGGGTAACGCCGAAACTTCAGGTTGTTTGGTTGGGGGCTGTAAAATCAAAGACCCGGTATTTTCGTGCTTGGCATATCCTATGACTCATGGCAGTCCATGATTGACAGGTGTCTATATTCTATATACTGTGCTTGCAAGTAGTTTCAACTGTCTCATTTTCAATTCACCAAATTTCTGAAAGCGGATATTCCGCCTCTACCAAAATTGGTTCCGATCATAGAGGCGATTCGATAACCGGATCTGTTTTTCATTATTGCGGAGAAAGGAGATGGGTAGATGAAAGCTCGTAGCTGGTTGAACCTGTTGTGTTGCGTCTTGCTGTGGTCATCATCCGCGGTGGCGTTCGACCCTGAAAGCGTGGCGGTGAATCCTGACCTGGCTGATTTCACTGCGGAATTTTTTCCCGCCCAGGTGTTTAAGGTCACCAACGGGGTGTATGTCGCACGGGGGTATAACCGGGACAACCCGGTTCTGGTCCAGGGACCGGGGGGGCTTGTCGTCATCGATCCGGGGGAGAGCATCGATGCGGCAGAGGTGGTAAAAGAGGCATTTGTCGATTATCTCGGATATGATGTATTTTCAAAATTTCCTGTAAAAGCAATTATTTATACCCACCATCACGACTGTCACATTCATGGGGCATCCGTATTCGCCGGGAAAGACACCGAAATCATCGCGCACAAAAACCTGATGGAAGTATTGTTTGCGGATTGGTACGGCCAGTTGTTCCCTTCCCGCCTGGAGGGCGGCGCCAAAATGTCCGGCAGCCTTTTTGCCGATGATCCGGGATGGTTTGCCGGAGGCGGGCTTTTTGCGGTTCAGGTTAAAGGCGATTCCGGTTTTCTGGCGCCTACCAGGACTGTCGAGGACAAACTGGAAACCACGATTGCGGGCGTTAAAATGGCCCTATATTCCGTGCCGGGTGAAACCCGCGATGTGCTGGTTGTCTGGCTGGAGGATAAAAAGACCCTGGTACAGATTGCCAATCTGTATCAGGCGATGCCGGCGATTACCACATTGCGTGGTGCCTATCCGAGAAATCCGTTGGATTATATCAGCAGTATCGATGTGTACCGCAGCCTGAATCCGGAATATCTGGTGTTGATCCACGGCCCCAATCCCGTTCTGGCCGGAAAAGATACGATCAATCAAACCCTGACCAACTACCGGGACGCCATTCAGTTCATTCATGATCAGACGGTACAAAATATGAACAAGGGGTTGACACCGGGGGAAATTGTGGAGGTGGTGAAGCTGCCGGATTATCTGGCATCCGATCCTTTCCTGCAGGAATATTATGGGGAAGTATCCAGAAATATATATGAGATTTTCTGGTGGTATCGAGGGTATTTTTCGGGCAAATGCAGGGACTTGTTTGCCCATTCTCCCATGGAGGAGGCGGAGACAGCCAAGGAATTGGCCGGGGGTTTGGAAGAACTGGCGTCCAAAGCCAATGATGCCTTGACCGCCGGCAAACTGGAAAGGGCACTGGTGCTTGCTGACAATGTTCTTCTTCTCGATTCCGGGAATGCCGGCGCACGCGCCACCAAAAATCAGGCCATGATCCTTCTGGCAGAAAAAACCCAAAATGCTCAGGTACGAAATTATCTGCTGTCGGAATATCTGCTGGAGACAGAACAGAAAACCAATCCGTTATTGGGCCACCCCAAGCTGGCTTTTTACACCATCGGCGACAACATTCTGCCGATGATGCCCATGGATACGATCTTTCGGATTATGGCCGTCAATCTCAATACAGAAAAATCCCTGGAGGAGGATGTGACGGTTGGGCTGTCGCTGACCGATAAGCAATCCAGCGGAACGCAGGCATACACGATGCATGTCCGCCGGGTGGTTTTCGAAGTCAGTTCGGGATTGCCTTCCAACGGACTGTTCAAAATTGTCACCGACTCTCTGACCTGGAAAAAGCTGTGTCTGGGGAAGATCAATCCGGCGGATGCCATCACCGACGGAGATATAAAGATTGAAGGAGGAGACACACTGGCTTTCAGTGAATTCCTTAACCTGTTCATTTAGGCCAGTGAATGGGTTACGATAGCCGCCCTCGTGGCGGGAACATCCCGGCGAGGGCGGAATAAGCGAATTTGCAGGCCGGTTTTGTCTATTCCGCCTGGAGCGAGGTGATAAATGTATCGGCTTGCGCGATCGCGCTTTCCATATCCCGTACCAGGTCGTTCACGTTGGTTTGGACGGAGACCAGTTCATCTTTCAAGCCCGCAATGGCCTTGGCGTTCAGGTTGTGTTTCATAAAAAGCACCTGGTCCCGCAAAGGGACCAGGGCGGGTTCCAACCGGGATTCGGCCGTTTTCATGGCCTCGATCAGCTCTGTATATTTCTTTTTGGTCTGGTCGTATTTCCTCTGGCTGGACTTTCGAAGCGTTTCACTTTGGTATTGTTTGATTTCCGAACGCCATTCGCTGAACAGGGCATCGGAAACATCTTCCACCGAATCGATCCGCTTTCTCACGTCCGCAGCTTTGGATTCCAGCTGCTGTAAGGTCTTGTTCAGGTTGTTATACTCTTTTTCCAGATCTCCGCCCTGAAAGTTGACCACGCTTTTGAATTGTTCCAATGCAGTCAGAAACTGCTCTTTGGCCTCATTCTGGGTATCTCGGGTGGCTTTGACACGGTCTACCATAATTTCGCGCTTGTGAACGCCCAGGTTCTCCATGGTCCCGTAATACATCGTGCTGCACCCGGCCTGAATTATCAGCATAACAAGCGTGATGAACAGCCGTATTTTCATTTCTTTCTCCTGGTTGTAGCGTATTCCTGTGTTATTGTGGAGTACAGGCATACCGTTTGGTTATGCGGAAAAGCCGACTTCCGGCATTTCCCGTTGGGTTGCGAGATCTAGTGCAAAATATCGTTGTTTTTCAAATCCGAACTTTCCGGCAATCAGGCTTGCCGGAAAGGAATCACAAAGCGTATTGAATTTTCTCACATAATTGTTGTAGCGATTTCGGGCGTTTTGGATATCCTCCTCGATTTCGCTCAGGCTGTTTTGCAGTTCGATAAAATTGGCACTGGCCTTGAGATCCGGGTATGCCTCGGCTACGGAAAGAAGACCTTTCAAGGAATGAGAAATCCGGCTTTCTTCCTCAACACGGGCTTGGGTTTCTTTGGAAAATTGTCCGTTGCTCGTTTTGGATTGAAAAATACCGGCTTCGTGCTGACTGTATCTCTCGATGGCACGAATCAAATTGGGAATCAAGGTGGACCGCCGTTTCAGTTCGATATCGATTCCGCTCCATGCTTCTTCAATCGCGTTGGAGTATTTGATGAACCGGTTGTAGGTTCCGACAGGCCACAGGATCAGGCCCAGTAATACACACAGGATGATTACAACGATGGGTTCCATGGTGACGCTGGCTCTCTTTCGTTTATAAGGTATGGTACGGGATAGGAGGTTTTATTCATTAAATTCCTTGTCGGACGGCAATCTATGGTATAAGGTGAGTCCATATCCTCTTACATCAGGCCGATCTCACAGGAACATTCCGTTTTTCTGCTCGGGCCGGATCAGATCCCCAGGTTTGTTTGCCAACCAACCCTCATCCATCCAAAGGAGGTATTATGGGTATTTTCAGCACGATTTTGTCTAAACTCGGATTTGGCGGAGATAAGAAAGAAGGAATCGCCGAAGCCGCCGCCACGCCGGCTCCTGCCGGATCAACTGAAAAACCGGAGGCATCTACTGCCACGTCCACGACTGCTCAGACGGGAGCTCCGATTACCGAGGTCGATGTCGTGGCCAAACTGACTCAGCTGGCTTCCGCGCATCCGGAGAAGCTCAACTGGAAAGTCTCGATCGTTGACCTGATGAAACTGCTTGGACTGGACAGCAGTCTCGGTGCGCGCAAGGAACTGGCGGCTGAACTCGGTTGCCCTGCCGAAAAAATGGGTGACTCGGCTCAGATGAATATGTGGCTGCACAAGACCGTTCTCCGCAAATTGGCGGAAAACGGCGGCAATATCCCGCCGGAATTGTTAAAGTAGTTCCCGCGACTCAAACGGAAGGCTGCTTTGGTGGACATGGGATCCAGCTAAGATAACTGGCGGATTCCATGTGTGGCCTTACAGCCATCCACAATGCCTGCCTTGCTCTTGCCCCTATCGGATTCATTTGCCAAGGCGTTTTTTCAGGAAATGACATTCGATAGGGGTGTTGTGTGTTCACCGTTTTCCGGGTTTGCGGGCAGGACAATAACCTTTCTGGCTTTGGAACGTGCCGATCTTTTCATTTTTGTCGTTCAGGACATCATAGGTCTGAGGCGCTGTTCTTCGCAGTTGCCACC
>CAZTKB010000252.1:0-4921 GCA_964614125.1 uncultured Desulfobacterales bacterium
CACCAGGCCGGCCGAACCATCGTTCAGGCCGCTCGAATTCCCGGCCGTCACTTTGCCGGTTTTGGGTATGAATCCGGGCGGAAGCTTCTCCAGTTGTTCCATGGTGAGTCCGGGGCGGAAGTGTTCGTCCTGTTCGAATCGGATCGGAGTCCCTTTTTTTTGCGGAATTTCCACTGGAACGATTTCCTCGGCAAACGATCCATCCCTCGTTGCCCGTTCGGCGTTGTTGTGGCTGCGAAGCGCCACCTCATCCATTTCCCTGCGGGATATGTTGTGCAGATGCGCGACAAATTCAGCGGTATGTCCCATGATATACGGTTTTCCGACAAAAAACCGTGCCGGTTCCTCCTGGAGGTTCAACGGCGCGGTGGCATCCAGCGGCATGATGTGGGAGCCGCAGTGGAGGGCATGGATCATGGCGTCCACAAAAGCCTGGTCCTGAAGGCGGCATCCCCATCGGGCACCCGGCACGGTGTAGGGAACTCCGGACATGTGTTCCACACCCCCCGCCAAAATAACATCCGCCATTTCCGCCTGGATCATGGCCATGCCGGAGATAACAGCCTCCATGCCGGAAATACAGACCCGGTTGATGGTGGCGGCGGTCACCGAATCCGGAATTCCGGCCATCAATGCCGCCACTCGCGTCGTGTTGAGCGTGTCATGATGTTCCACACAACATCCGTAGCGGACGTCATCGATCAGGGCGGGATCGATCCCGGCACGTCGAATGGCTTCTTTCATGGTGATACTGGCCAGTTTGGCACCGTTCAGGTCTTTCAGGCTCTTTCCGAATGCACCGATGGCTGTGCGGCATGCCGATACGATCACAACATCTTTCATATGAAAATCTCCATGATAATAAGTGGTTGGGATTTAAAAGCGCCTGGAATTCGGGCGGGTTCGTGTTATGAGGCTGGCAGGGATCTATGCATGATGAATGGTTTTACGTTGATTTATCCGGGTTTTTCTGGAAAATGCCGATTGATTCATTACTATGCCGAACCGAGATGGCGGTGTCAATACCGGATGTGATCATTGATTTCTTATCGGAGAAACGAACCATGACCGACATCGACCTGAATAAAAGGAAGCTTCGCTTCGGCCTGTGCTGTGTATTTCGAAGCGAAAAGATCCGGTTCCGGACAACAACCGCCAAGGTACTGTCTGGAATGGATGCTGCTTCCAGGCTGTCCCGGGTATCTGCCGTGTGCCTGGAAAACGGTGCCAACCTGGTGTCGGCGTTGCATGCCTGCCGGCGTTTGGGAATCGGCTCCTTTCGTATTTTGTCGACCCTGTTTCCCCGAATGACACATCCGGATGTGGGCTATTTTCTGGAGGAACTTCCGGATGCGGAATCCATTCGGAAACAGCTTCAAGAAGTCCGGTCCACGGCCTTGGCCTGGGATATTCGGCTCAGTTTTCACCCGGATCCTTTTGTGGTGTTGTCTTCTCCGGATTCAAGGGTGGTGGAAAATTCCGTCCGGGAATTGGAGTACCATGCCATGTTGGCTCGGGAAACCGGCGCCGATACCATCAATATCCATGCCGGGGGTGTCTATGGAGACAAGAAAGAAGCCTTGCGGCGTTTCATAAACGGATTTTCCTGCCTGTCGGAGGAGGCCGGAAGTCGGTTGGCCCTGGAAAACGACGATGTCCGGTATACGGTTGCGGATCTGCTACCGGTATGCCGGGAACTTGCGATACCGCTGGTGTATGATGTACATCACCACCGATGTAACCCGGATGGGCTTTCCGTCGAAGATGCCACCGGTTATTCGGCGGAGACTTGGAACCGGTCGGGCCGGGAACCCTATTGCCATCTGTCGTCTCCGAGAAACGGGTGGAACGGTGGGGATCCGAGACCACATGCCGACACCGTTGATCCGGCCGATTTCCCGCGATGTTGGGCAGGTCGGACAATGACCGTTGATATCGAGGCCAAATTCAAGGAAGTGGCAGTCGTTGAGCTGATGAAGGCCTTGGGACGGATTCCCGGATTTTTTTGAAGCAGCACGAAATGACGGACTCACTACCCATCCCATTTATGGCCTTGCAGCGCCTGCGCCTGCCGTGGTCAGCTGCATCGGCATTCACAGAGATTCTGTTGATTGAAATAGATGGTAGGAGTGGATCAGGTCTCCTCGTGTCACAATTCCGACAGGTCGGTTGTCGATATCCACGATCGGCAGGCGGTTGATATTTCTAGCTACAAACAGTGCCGATATTTCCGCGACGGAGATATCCTGGGGCGCCGTAATGGCAGGAGTTGTCATGATGTCGCGGACGGTCTGATGCTTCATGGGAGTCGCCGCACATCCCTGGTGTTTCAGACAGTAAGCGATAACCTGCATGAATGATCCGCCGGGGCCGACCCCCATTTTTCTGAGCAAGTCCTTCTCGGAAATTATTCCCACCACCCTGCCGTCCGAATCGATGACCGGCGCTCCCGAGATCCCTTTTCGGGCGAGCAGTTCCGCCATGTCGGACAGTACCATATCCATAGGGACCAAGTGAACCTGACGGGTCATGACATCCCGGGCGGATACGGAGGTCATCAGGCGTTCCCGGGCCAGCGAGTAGGCAATCCGGTAGACTTCCCGGAAATTGGCGGGCGTGATGTCGATATATCCGTGAATGGCTTTCATGGCCCGCACCAAATCCTGGTCGGATATGTCCACCGGCCTGTGATCCCGTGGTTTGGATGGTTCAACCATAGCTATCTCCCTTGCAACAGGCAGGTTGGCCTGGGTGGGGCGGGGTTTTTTGGCGATTCTTTCCGGTAATAATTCCCATCATGATATAACATTTTTGAATTTGACAGGAATTCGATTGGAATGAAATAAGGATACCGGAATCCATCTCCATATCGCAAGAAAATCCTGCAAGGAAATCAACATGGACACCATCGACTGTATGGGGCTTGCCTGCCCTCAGCCCGTTTTGAACACGCGGGCGCATCTCTTGCGCCATCCGGATACCGCCTCGCTGACGGTATGGGTAGACAATCGGGCCTCGGCGGAAAATGTCAGCCGGTTTTTGGAAAACCAAGGGTTCGAGGTCCGTTTGCAACCCGAAGAGAGCCGGATCGGAGTGATTGCGGAACAAAGCTGTGAAGTGCCGTTGGCAGCGCCGGATCCGGGGGGGGAAAAGCCGGTTCGAACCCTTGTGTTTATCACCCGGGATGTGATCGGCGAGGGGCATGATGAATTGGGTTCTCGCCTGATGGTGAATTTCATCCGGACACTGCCGGAATTGGGAGATGCCCTCTGGAGGATCATCTGCCTTAACACGGGTGTTCGGTTGGCCGTGGAAGGGTCCGAGGTGTTGCCGGACATGCAACGGCTGGAAAGGCAGGGGGTGAGTGTCCTGGTCTGCGGAACCTGCCTGACCCATTTCGGGCTGCTTGAAAACAAACGGGTAGGGGAAACCACCAACATGCTGGATGTGGTTACCAGCCTCCAGCATGCCGACAAGGTCATCTCACTCTGACGAATCCAAGGGTTGGAAACCGGATTTCACCCTATTCCACTGGTATCCTCGACCACGAAGGGGGTGAACCGGATACCGATGGAACCTTTCCGGATCCAGATCCGGGACATGGGGGTTGCATCTCCTTCCGGGTTGACCAGAGCCGGCAATTCTTCTGCACAGGAAATATCGGATATCTGGAATTCGTAGCAGAAGGCCTGGGCACTGAACGGGTCTGTTACGAGCACGATTTTGGCCTGATCGTAGGGATGCCGCCTGGGCGCTCCGGTAAAGGCAATATGGGTGTGCTTTAATTCGTGTATATTTCCGGGTTTACGAAACCGTTGAATTTCGAACCGGTTTCCTTTCTGAAGCATTTTGCCGGGAATCATGGTTCAACTCCTAACCCAGTCACGCAATTGGTTGTCTTGGAAAAGGGTTTCCCTACCACCTTGATGGTGAAACCCGGTTCACGGCGATGACACGCCATCCATCTCCATCCGCCTCCACGATGGACCATCCACAATAATCCAGATGCAGCCGGAAAAGGTGAGACAGCGGCATTCCCAGTGCATGACATAGCATCGACCGGATGACACCTGCATGAGAAACCAGCAGAACATTGCCGGAGGCACGGGAAACGAGCGGGTCGATGAACGAGAGGACCCGGTGTTGCACGTCATGAAAGCTTTCTCCGCCGGGAGGGCGGAATCCGGCGATATCTCGGCCTCTTTCGGCCCACATCTCCGGGTACTGTTCGTAAATGATGTTTATCCGGAGGCCGTCCCATTGGCCCAGGGCGATTTCCCGAAGGGCGGGTGCCCGGGCGGCAGGTACGGATCGGTTGTGGGAAACAATGGCGGCGGTTTCGACCGTCCGTTTCAGATCGCTGCACCAGATTTCGGAAAAATCCACCTGCCGTAACGCTTGTTCACAGGCTCGGGCTTGATCCCGGCCTTTCTCCAGAAGCGGAAAATCCGTTTGTCCGATCAGCCGTCTTTCGTCGGCGCCCTCAATAATTCCGTGCCGCAGAAGATAAATCGTAACCATTTACCCATATCGTTTTCATGGTGGATTCGGGCGAGGGCGGTGAACCATACCCCCGATTGTTTCCCTATCGCATCGTGCCATGGATGTCAATATGGACAGACAGGAGATCCAGGGATCAGTCAAAGTACGGCACCCACGCTCCTGGTTTTCAGTTGTGGAAGGTTGTCCGGTGTGTCGGCAGAAAGGCTGGTACCCCCTTTACATGTTGGGGGATGGCTCAGGTTCACAATTTATTCTCTCCCCCCTTGGTGAGGAATGACTCAGGCTCGCAATTTTATTCCCTCCCCCCTTGGTGAGGAATGACTCAGGATCTCAATTTTATTCCCTCCCCCCTGTTGAGGGATGGCTCAGGCTCGCAATTTTATTCCCTCCCCCCTGTTGAGGGATGGCTCAGGATCTC
>CAZTKB010000253.1:0-4885 GCA_964614125.1 uncultured Desulfobacterales bacterium
CCAGACGGTTCACTTCGGATTTCGGAAACATGCCGAGATGTTCCGCGAATCGGGCGGCTGCCGCCATGCCGATGCTGACAGCCTCTCCATGGGACAAAAGGCAGACATTTTCGATGGCATGACCGATTGTGTGTCCAAAATTGAGCACCCGCCTCTCTCCCCGTTCGGTCTCATCCCGGCTGACAACTCCTGCCTTGATGATCACCGAATCGTGAACCAGTTTTTCGATCACAATCGGATCCAGGTTCAAGGCGTTCTCCCATTCCCGCTCCAGGTATTCGAACATCTTCGGATCTGCGATCACGGCGTGTTTGACGATTTCGGCCAACCCGCAGGATATCTCTGTTGCAGGCAGGGAACGTAGCATTTCCATGTCACATAGAACGAATTCCGGCTGGCGAAACGTACCAATCAGGTTCTTGTATCCCAGGAAATTCACCCCGTTTTTCCCCCCCACTCCCGCATCCACCTGCGCCAGAAGGGTGGTGGGGGCAAAACCAAACGGAAGACCGCGCAAAAAGGTGGATGCGGCAAAACCGGTGACATCGCACACGATTCCACCGCCGACGCCCACGATACAGGTGGTCCGATCCGCCTCCATTTCGACCAGACGCCGGTAAATTTCATGTATGGTATCCAGTGTTTTGGCATTCTCTCCCCGGCCGATGACTATCACGGGGGTATCCGGGAATTCTTTCCCGTAGAGATCCATAACCGCGGAATCCGTGACGATGACCGAGCGGCGGTCTTGAAGGATATCGGCGAGCCGGATGAATCGTTCGCCGACCAGGATGGTCGATGTCCCTTCTTTTCCGACAACGGAGATTTCTTTCATTGACCGGGGACCCGGTAAACGGTTGCGCCCGTGGATTCGGAGAGGGTTACCCGGACATGAAAGAGATCCATCCAGGTCTCCGGTCCGCCGGATAGAGCGGTCAGAAAGGCGTCTCTGAGTGAAACGGGTTGGGGCGGGGCGGAAACCACCTGGATGTATTCGGGATGGATGACGAACTGTTTCAGGGTTTCCAGAGCCTCACGGATGGAAGGAGTCGGTGCAGTTTGAAGGTCCTGATCAATTTTCTGGACCATCTCATTGGTAACGGAAGCCGGTGGGACGTTCATCAGCCGGGCATAAGCTTCTATCAACCGAGAGAATAAGGAATGATCCCGATAGACAATCCGGGCAAAACCTACCGCTGCGTGTTGAAGTTCGGCCAATGCAGCCAATGGGGAGTGGGCTGCTTTTTCCAGTCCGGCGGCGCTGATTCCCCGCATATCCAGGGCGATTTCCAAACGGCCTGCTTCTATCACCTCAAAAACAACCTTTTCCAGTGAAACGCGGTTTTCAACGGAATTTCGGGAAACTCGGCATTCCAAGTTTCCCTCGACGGCATTATATCCCATTTCCGTAAGAATCGGACGGATTTCCCGAAGGCCGGAATGCCCGGCGGGCAGATGAATTCCTGTCACCATGATTTCGTGGATTTCGGAACCGCTGGTTTCGTTCCGGGTTTTCATCCGGATTCGATCCATTCGGACCGGATCTTCGGTAAACGCCAGACGGCTGGTAACATCTGATAGAGTGATCACTCGATCGAGGGGAGACACCCGGAGCCGTTGGTATCCGAATTCCCGAATGATATGCGAATTTTTCACCAAGTCCGATATTTCCGCCGCAGCCTCTTTTTCCAGATACCAGGTGGTTCCGATGTACAGGGCGGCCAACGCTAAGGCCAACCCAACCGCAAAGACAGCCATCCAATGAATACGTTTCATCCGGTTTCCTTTCCTGCCTCAACACACTCCCCAGGTCTACGGATTAATATGCCACATGAGCCAGAAACAGCCCGTGTGCCGGGGCAGTTTTAACGGCATTGCCTCGTTGGCCGGATTCCAGGATCCATTGGACCTGATCAAGCGTAAACCGCCTGATGCCGACCTCCACCAGCATTCCGACGATGTTCCGTACCATGCAGCGTAGAAATCCATCCGCCGTTAGTGTAACGATCAGTCGGTTACCCGGGATTTGGCGCACCGCCGCGTGATATAGCGTTCGGATAGGGCTGCTTCGGGGGCTCCCGGTCTTTTCGAATCCGGAAAAGTCATGGGTTCCGATCACCGAGGCCAATGCTGTGGCCATGAGATCCATATCCAAAGGTTTTTCAATATGCCACGCATACCGTCTTCCCACCGCCTGTCGTTGGGGCCGGTTTAGGATATGATAGCAATAGGTCTTGCCTGTTGCGTCATAGCGGGCGTGGAAGGAAGCAGGAGCTTCCCTGCATTCACGTATGACAATGTCATCGGGCAGCAAGGCATTCATCCCCCGCATCAGCCGATCTGCGGACAACCGGGTTCGGCAATGGCAATGAGCGACCTGCCCCAGGGCATGAACACCGGCGTCGGTCCTCCCGGATCCGATCAAGGTAACCGGGTGTTGCACCAGGATCGACAGGACGTGTTCGATCGTCGATTGAATGGTGGGTTGATCAGCCTGCCGTTGCCAGCCGTGATAATCGGTTCCGTCGTATTCGATCGTCAGACGGAAATTGATCGTGTCACAAACGGTCGCATCGGACATTCATCAACCGTTCTTCCAGATCGTCATTCATTTGTTCCTGACATTCCTGCAGGGAACGCTCGCGACCGCAGCACGTGCAGCGCAGAAACACCCGCCTTCAGCCGAAGCGGATGTCAAGCCTTCCTCCGCAGACATCACATTTCCTATCTGTTTGTTTGCTCATTCGTCCGCCGTTTCCGGATGCAGGTCATACAGGGTTTCATCCCGTCGAACCGGTTTCCGGTTACCGGTCACCACTGATTTTCCTTTTTTGTCCGGCATCAGAAAGGGTTCCTCTTCCGACATGACATCTCCCAGTTCCGCCTCGATTTGATCCGGATCTTCCCCGTCTTCCATTCGTCGAAGAGCCTCCTGCATGCCGTCGCCAAGCTCGATTCCGGTCATGTCGGTCAATTTCCGCATCAGTTGGGCGGCCTGTCGGGGGTCATCCTCCCGGATATTTTCAGCTTCCCGGGCCAACAGATTCATGGCATGCTCCATCCGGCTCTCATCGAAGGGTACATTGTCCATATCATTAGATCCGCTGATGTCGGCTTTCCGGGCGACGGCAAATGTCGACATTTTCCGGGACAAAACCCGATCGCGACAACCCGGGCACCGGGGAATGGTTTCCGTATCGACGCGTTTGGAAAAAAAAGTATAGATCGTATGGCAATCCTGACAAAAAAATTCATAAATCGGCATACCACATTTACGCCCGAAAACCGGGCTCTCCGTTATTGGTTTTTATGAATCAACCGCGCCACCCATCCGGATCCATAGCGGGAATCGGATATTGTTTTCCCACATCCGGCCGGATTCCGATCCGGGTAAGAGAAAAATCATATTTCACCGGGTCGTCCGGAGAAAACTTCCGAAGGGCGTCAGTGATTTCCGCAGCAGTTTTCAGGTTCCCCTGCTTTCGTTTTGTCCATCCCATCCGGACCCCAATGCGATGCATATGGGTATCCAAGGGAACGATCAACCGGGATGTCGGGATATCCGGCCATCCACCCGGATCCACCGCGTCCTCCCGAACCATCCACCGAAAAAACAAATTCAGTCGTTTACAGGCACTTCCTGCCCGTGGATTGGGCAGCAAATGGCCCGGATCCTGCCAGGCCTTTCCGGTAAGGACATCGCAAAAAGATATCTGGGCCGAAACCAGGTTTCCGTCATTATTTCGATATCCCTCCAAAAAACATGGGTACAACCCGCCGTACGTTCGTATGGTTTCGGCGATGGCACCCAGTAATCCGACCAGATGCCGTTCCCCGGCGAAGCGGTGCCGGAAACCGGAAAAAACCTTTTGAAAATCGTTTTTCTTCGCATTCCGAATAAAATCCAAGGGAGATTTTCCCAGGATTTCCAGAACAAGGGAAACACTTTTCAAAATCTGTGTCACGCGCCCATAGGCCAGACAGGAAGCAAGGAGAGCCACAATTTCTCTGTCCCGGCAATCCGGATAGCCATATAGATATTGAAGGGGGTCCGGAGAGACCATTTCCCGTCGGTGAACATCCCGGTACAGTGATTCCAACCAGACCTTAGAAGGATCATTCCGTACCAAAGAAGTCATTGGGATGTTTTCAACAGAATCAGAATGGAATGTCATCTTCCGGCGGAGCCGGCGGGTCATTTCGAGGTGCCCCACCCTGCCCTCCTCCATACCCACCTCTGGACCCGCCGCCATAGCGAAGTCCCGGGTCGTTCTCGGATGGGGAGGGTTTTCGGGATTCTCCTCCAGGGGCGTTGTCCCGGTTCCCGATAAATTGGATGTCGGTGGCCACAATTTCGGTCGTAAAGCGTTTGTTCCGGTCTTTATCCTCCCATTCCCGGGTTTGGATCTTTCCTTCGATGTAGACCTGTCTCCCCTTGGACAGATACTCCCCACACAGTTCGGCCAGTTTTCGGTATACAACGATCCGGTGCCATTCCACTTTTTCTCTCTTTTCTCCGGTGTTTTTATCCTTCCATTCCTCCGATGTGGCGACGGAGAAATTGGCGATGGCCACGCCTTCGGACGTATATCTCATTTCCGGGTCTTTGCCCAGTCTGCCGATGATGATCACTTTATTGACGCCGCTCATGGCATACCCTTTCTGTGTGTCGTTGATTTGTTCCGATGGTTCGTTATCGGACTCGTTATGATTCTTTGTGCAAGATCAAGCGAATTGTAGCAGGCTGTTTTGGGAATTTCAAGAAAACGGGAAACCAAAAAGGACGTTCGTTGAATCAAGTAATCCTTCCCGATAGGGCAGAGTCCATGAATATCCAACAATATGAATTTTCTTGATTATGGAATCATTCGGATGTATACGGAAA
>CAZTKB010000254.1:0-4884 GCA_964614125.1 uncultured Desulfobacterales bacterium
TCCCGAAAATGAGCGCTTTTGTCGCCGGCCGCGCCCCCGACCATCCCTGGAATTCCGTGTTCCATCCGGTGCCGGGCATCGCTGGCGCCGTGTTCCCGGCCGAGGCGGATTTCGGGGCGGATCCCCAGCAACCGATCCAGGTGGGGGGAGGTTCCTCCGTGGAATACCGGGGCCATGGACAGGATTTCGATTTCCCCGCGGGTGGCTTTCCGGATTTCCTCCAGAATTTCGGTCATCGGATCGGATTCCGTGTACCGGATATCCAATACCGCTTCCGCGGTGTCGGGAACCTGGTTCGGGGATTCACCGGCCCGAAGGATGCTGAGCGTCATGGTCCGGTGCCAATGCTCCGGGGCGGTGACCTCAAAAAAAGGCCTGATCCGAGCATAATCGTCCATCAGTTTTTCAATGGCGTTTTCTCCCAGCCACGGTCTGGCGCCATGTGCTGCTTTGCCTCGGGCGATCAGTTTCAGCCGGTATATGCCTTTCTCGTGGATGACGATGTTGTTCGGATCGCCGCCATCGAGCGCGATACAAAACTCCGGTCTGATTTCAGGGAGGACCTTCCGGGCTCCGTGTGCTCCTCCGATTTCCTCGTCTCCGGTCAACAGGATTCCGAAAGGAAGGTTTTTCTGCGAAAGTCCGGCAAAACGCAATTCCTCCAACCGGGTTTTCAGCAGCACCAGGGAAAGGGCAACGGCATATTTGTCGTCTATGCTTCCCCTTCCGTATAGCTTCCCATCCGAAACAAAGGGCAAAAAGAGCTCAGGCGGGGCATCCACCACGTCGAAATGGCTCATCAAAAGAACCGGAAATCGATCGGTGTCCGGAGTGACCAAAAAGGAAGGAATCCCGCTGTGTTCAAACCGGCGCCACGACAGATGGTTGTCGTGCAGGTAGTTTTCGATGAAGTCCGCGCATCGGGCGATGGCTTGGGAATTTGCATGAACGGAGGGAAACCGTATAAGCTCCATGGTGAGCGCGGTGATTTCCTCCAACATATTTCCAGATATCGTTTCCGGCATCATCGTTCCTTTCCCGGGGTGTTTCCATCGCCGGTCGGGACCATCAGAACCGGAACGGACAGGGTGTCCATCAGGGTCCGAGGTATGCTTCCCATCCATCGTTCCTGCCAGCCGGCACGACGCGACATGCCCAGCACCACCATGGTGGCGTGATGCTCCTGGGCGGCCAGTCCGATTTCCCGCACCGGGTCCCCGATATGAACGTGTCCCTTGGCTGGAATTCCGGCGGATTGGAGCATGTCGCATACCTGATCCAGCTTTTTCCGGGTTTCCTTTCGGGTTTGCTGCACGACCATCGCGGAATCTCCGTTCAGACGGGATTTGTCAGCGACATGGATGATATGGGTTTCTTCGATCACCGGCCCCATGGCCGAAAGAAACGTCACCGCACGTTGGGAGGCGGGTGTCCAGGCGGTGGCGATAATCGGCCGTTTGAAGGGATGATATCCTGGTTCGGATCCGGAAGGAGGTTCCTTGTGAATGAGGATCGGCGTGTGGGTTCTTTCCAGAATTTCGGAGATATCCACCCCGGTGTAGAGCTCCCGAATCCGGGTTTTGGGTTGATAACCCATGACGATGAGGTCGGCTTCCTCGTTTTGTGCCGCCTTGACAACTTGCTGCACCAGGTTACCGACCACGATGTAGACTCCGACTTCCAAACCTTGCTCGAACAGGTTTTCCGCCCAGTCGATAAACCGAACGTTGGCCATTTCCTTCAGGCGGACCGCCTCCGATTTTTTGTATCCTACCCCTCGTTGCATGGATACTTTTTCCGATTCGATCACATTCAGGAACACAATATGGTTCAAACCGGCTTTCCGCAGCTCCAATAACGGTTGGAGGTGGTCAAAGCACAGATCTTCAAACCGGGTGACAAACAACATCTTTTCGATTTTCATGGCGTCTTCCCATCTCGAAACACCGAGTACGTGGTATCGGGGTGTATCCCGGAACCGGCATGCCGGTAAAACCATCCTGCCGGATTGTTCCTGTTTCCCATCAAACCGCCGGCCCGATGATCCGTTTTATGGTTTCCGCCAGTTCGGTCGGGCTGACCGGTTTTTCCAGATAGGCATCCGGTTCAGGAACCGATTGCCCACTGTCACCGGTGAGGGTTTCCTGGGATTTACGGAAGGATTTCTCCGCGATTCCGGAAAGGATGATGACCGGAATCGAACCAAGTTCCGTATCCAGTTTCAGAGCACGATACATTTTGATTCCGCTTTGCCTGGGCATCAGAATGTCCAGGATAATCAGGTTGGGGCGCTGGTCTCTTGCGATGTCCAGACCTTTTTCGCCGTTTTCGGCGATCAGCGGAATATAGCCGTTTTCTTCCACGACCGTCATGTTCAACGTGATTACATCCGGGTCATCGTCAACGATCAGTACTTTTTGGGTCATGCGCTTCACCAGAAGAAAGAGGGGGTTGAGTAGGTGGATCCTCCACCGGTTCATAGGGCAGCCAAAAGGTGAAAATTGTTCCGCGGCCCGGTGTGGATTCCAGTGCCAGGGATCCCTGATGGGCTTGGATCAGTTTCTGTGTGACCAGCAGTCCCAAGCCGGTTCCACGGGATCCCTTGGTGCTGAAAAATGAGGTAAACAATTGTTTTTTTACGGAGTCATCCATGCCGCATCCCGTATCCTTCACATCGTACCGAATGCGCTGGTCCGAATCATACCGGGTCGATACCTGAACTTCAAAGGATTTTTCACGATTTTCATCCAACATGCAGGCGTCGACCGCATTGCTGACCAGATTCAGCAACACCCGATATAGAATTTGGGGATCCATGGACACCGGTTGGATGGATGGATCCAGATCCCGATGGACGGAGATGCCGTGTTCCGTTGCCGTCGCCTCCATCAGGTCGCACACGTCGCCGGCGATCTGGTTTGGGTTGCAGGGCTGATACTCCGGTTCCCGGTCCTTGGAGTAGGTCAACAGATCCCGCAGGAGGGAGGCGGTTCTTTGAATCGTCCTCTGAATCATCCGCCACCCGGCTTCCAGTTTCTTCGGGTCATTTTTCTGGAGTGCGGTGTCCAGGACATAACCGCCTCCTTCCAGTCCGTGAAGAATGTTTTTGATACAATGCGCCAGTCCGGCGACTGTCTGTCCGATGGCTGCCAGTCGTTCACCGCGGATCAATTCGTTCCGGAGCCGATGGATTTCCCGCAAATCCTGCAGAAAGGCCACACAGCCCACGGGCGATTCCTGATCGTAGAGGACGGCACCGGTACAATTCACCGGTATGGTTTCTCCGGAAGCGTTTCGGATCGTGATTTCCTGCCTGTCCGTATGGTGGAGGCCTTTTCGCATGGCGGATGAAAGCAGATCCGCGAATGGTTTGGGGAACAGGTCAAATCCGGTTTTGATAAATACGACATCCGCATGCCGGGCTTCGAAGATGGTTTCGGCGGCCGGATTGAACAGGATCACATTCATCCGGTCATCCATGCCGATGATTCCATCGCTGGCGCTGTTGATGAGTTCCTGCTGAAAGTTGGCCTGCTTCTGGATTTCCCTCGTGGCGGCCCGCACCCGATTCTCGAGATCTATCGTATATCCCTGGATCTGGCGTTTGATGGAGAGTTTTTCCCGGGCCCGTTTCAAGGCTACGGCCAGTGCTTCGTCGTGGATGGGCTTGTTGATGAAATCGGAGGCTCCGTTCTGAAGGGCCTCGATTGCCAGATCGATATCTCCATGGCCGGTGATAATAATGACTTCGGTCAGATCAGTGGAACGACGGATCTGTCGGAGGACTTCCAGTCCGTCCATGCCGGGCATCCGGATATCTGTGATTACGATATCCGGATGTTCCCGGAAAAACACCTCCATCCCTTCTTCTCCGCTGCCGGCTGCCAGGACCGGGTAGCCGTCACACTTCAAGGACATGGAAAGGACCTTGATGTTGTCGATTTCATCATCGATCAGAAGTATTTTTTCCACGATCTTCTTTCAGTTTTGGGAACCGGAGTGTGAATGTCGTACCCAGGCCGGGTTCACTGTCGGCTTCGATGGTCCCATCATAATCCCGGATAATGCCATAGCTGATACTGACCCCCAATCCCGTACCTTTGCCGATTTTTTTGGTGGTGAAAAAGGGTTCGAACATCTGTTTAAATATGGTCCTGGACATTCCTTTTCGGTGGTACTGGTTAACCACAAAAATCTTGCTAGGTCCACCGCCATTTTCAATTTCAGTGTAGGCAATGTGAGTACCCGCCAGGAATCGCGCAGTTTTGTGTTTGGTGTGGATGCCGGTGAAAATTCGTCCGGCGCAGAGATCAGGCTGAATAATTTTCAGTTACTGGAGATTCCTGTTCAAAACGTTCAGGCCGGACAAAGCAAACCGGTAATGGTAACCGTTAAAAAAGGACCGGGCAATATCTTCTCTTATGAGGGACTGAAGTTCTATGCCCGGGATAACTGCGATGGTTCAGTCATGAAAGTACAACCGGTTTCTGTTTTCTTCAACAGCCCCTGCAGTCAGCTGAAGTTGCTGCAGCCTGCAGATGGATGGGCATGCAACCGCAATAATCAAAACCGCGTGCCGGTCTCTTTCAACGGATATAATCTGAACAGCCTGACTGCTGTATCCCTGGAATATGCGAAAGCAGGCAGCAGCACGTGGCAAACCGCGTTCACGCTGCAGAATGACGGGGTGCAAATCCGGAACAGCCCGGATGGCACAACCGTGATCTGGAATGTAGAACAGTTGCCGGATACCATTTACCAGATCAGGCTCAAACTTACCTGTCCCGGCGGTACGGTGTATACAGAAAGGGTCACCGGCACCATCGACCGGCGGGCGCCCCAGCTGTTTGGAAAACCGGACCCCACTGATGACCAGTATGTAAC
>CAZTKB010000255.1:0-4831 GCA_964614125.1 uncultured Desulfobacterales bacterium
AAAACAGAGAAAGCTGGGCCGGTCATCGGTGGATTCCGAGACTGTCGAACGGCTCATTGAGGAGCGGGCCCAGGCGCGCATAATCAAAAACTGGAGCAAAGCGGACGCCATCCGGAAACAGTTGGAAGAAATGAATGTCATCATTGAGGATAAACCGGAAGGGACCGTCTGGAAAATCAGCGGCTGAACCTGGTGTGGGGGTAATTCTACCGCTCCGATTTTTTCATATGCAGAGGCATAGCCCGGACGGGTTGACTGGGGGCCAGTCCCAGGCTCATGGGGCGGG
The DNA here is from genome assembly GCA_964614125.1 of uncultured Desulfobacterales bacterium. Lineage (GTDB taxonomy): Bacteria > Desulfobacterota > Desulfobacteria > Desulfobacterales > Desulfatirhabdiaceae > UBA4064. The sequence goes on from CAZTKB010000255.1 coordinate 287, forward strand.
TCCGAAAACGCGGTGAGAGATGAACCACCATTCCGATAAATGTCCGGAAAGGAAAATGAGCCCCCGGACGGGAATCGCTCAGCCAGTCCGTTACAGGGTTTCCGGGAAAAAAGAACCGCCCGGTACTCCCGGTGACGATGGAAACATTTCCCAGAAGCATGCGGCTGTTCCGTCGGATTTCCGAGGCGCTCCGGAGGCGGATCCGGTGGCGGACGGAAGCGGGGAATAACCGTTTCAGACGTGGTCCGAAGGCATTGGCGGCGTATCGATTGATCAAACCGATATAGACCCGGTTCCGGGTGACCCGGAAAACTTCTTCCAGCGCCCGCGGAAGGTCCGCGCAGAATTCCAGGCAGAAGACCATGCTGGCGTAATGGAAAGAATTGTCTTCGAAAGGGAGCTCTTCCGGGAACCCCCGGAACAGCTCCGCCCGATGTCCGACCTGTTGCAGGGACAGGTCCAGCATATAAGGCGACGGATCGATGCCGGTGGCCGACAGCCCCGAATCGATATGGGCCGAGAGGGTGGACCCGGCACGGCATCCCACATCCAGAATGGTTTTTCCCCGGGTAGGCTGAAGCAGGCGGGTCATCAGCTGATGATGCCGTTCGAGGGCAGCCTGGTTGGAGGGCTGCCTCCACCACCGCGCATAGGCGGTGGCGGTATGAAAGTCAAAAATATCGCCCATTCCTTTATTATTCCGAAAACATCCGCGATTATCAAGACAAAACACTTTTTCGATCAGAAGCGGTGAGGTATAAGGACCCCTTCTGCCATTCACCCGAACAAGGAAGGCCGTCGATCCATGCTTCTGACCCATGTCAAACTCTTTTTGACCGCTGTTTTCTGGGGTGGTACTTTTATCGCCGGAAAAATCGTGGCCCAACAGGTACCTCCTTTTTCCGCAGCATTCATGCGATTTTTCATCGCAGTTTTTTTTCTGATCTTTCTCACCCGCCGGATCGAAACCCGGTTTCCATCTCTGAGTGCCAGGCAGTTCGGGATTATCGCCTTGTTGGGGATGACGGGGGTTTTTTTCTACAATTTCTTCTTTTTCCTGGGGCTGCATCATATTGATGCAGGGAGGGCTTCTTTGATCATCGCGATGAATCCGGTTATGATCGGTGCCGGCGCCGCGGTGTTTTTCCGAGAGGAAATGACGCCGCTGAAAGCCCTGGGGGTGGCCCTGTCCGTAACCGGCGCGGTGATCGTCATTTCCCGGGGGGACCTCTCCCTGGTGTTCCGGGGAGGCGTCGGCAGGGGGGAATTGTATATACTGGGATGTGTCTTGAGCTGGGTGTCGTTTTCCCTGATCGGCAAACTCATATTGGGAGAGCTTTCACCGATCATTTCCATCTTGTATTCCTCGGCCTTCGGAATGCTGGCTCTGGTGATTCCGGCTTGGATCGAAGGCCTGTGGTCCCATGTGGTGGCCTTTCGGATGGTGGACTGGGCGGGGCTTCTCTATCTGGGGTTCTGTGGGACGGTGTTGGGGTTTGTCTGGTATTATGAAGGAATCCGGAAAATCGGTCCGACCCGGGCCGGCCTATATATCAATTTCGTCCCGGTGTCCGCGGTGATCATGGCCTGGTTGATTTTGAACGAGGCTGTCACCGCTTCTTTGATCCTGGGTGCGGTTTTGGTCAGTACCGGCGTTTGTGTAAGCGGCCTGAAGCGGTAAACCGGGATTTTTTATTCAAGGCGTTTTTCCGGCAGGCGGTATACCAGGATCAGTGCGAGAATCGGAGCCACTGCCACCCAATTAAGAACCGGCAGGATCCCGAAGATATCGGCCAGTTTTCCGGTGACCGGGGTTAGGATGCCTCCGGTTCCCATAGCAAGTCCCATCATCAGGCTGGATGCCATGGATTTTCCTTTGGGGGCCAGGCGCTGGGCCAGCGAAACCCCCAGCGGAAGAATTGCGAGAGCAAAAAAACCGGTCAAAAAGGAGCCTGCATAGATCCAATGGCCGGGGAGGTTCAGCAGAACGAGCAGACACACCGGGGTTGCCAGATGCGTCACGTAAAAAACCGGTTTGAAACCGAACCGGTCGGAGAGATGCCCTGCGATCAATCCGCTGATAGCACCGGCGATCGTGAAGGCCGAAATCACTCCGCCGATGGAAAGCAGGGAATATCCCTGCCGGGCGTAATAGATCGGTAGATAGGTCAGAATAGATTGGCTCACGAACGCCCGCAGCGTCATGATCACCCAGATGGTCAGAATGGATTTCCACACGGATCCGAACACTTCCCGTATCGATCCCAGCAGTCCATACTGGCGTAGTCCCTCGCTTTGCGGAGGCGGTGTAACGGCAAAGAGCCATATCATGGGAAGCAGTCCGGGCAGCATGATCCACGGCATGGCTTCCAGGCCGAACCGGCTGACATACGCGGTGATGAACATCGGCCCTACGCCGAATGCCAAGGTTCCCCCCATGTTGAAAACGGACATGCAAAAGCCGGGATGCCGGCCCGAATAGACGGAGACCATACCGGCAACGGTCGGATGAAACATGGAAGAGCCGACCGAGGCGATACATACGAACAGGAGCAGAGTCTGGAAATCGGAGGCCAGGCCGACCAAGGCGGTGAAGATGATCACCAGGACCGGCCCGCCCAGGACGAAAAGCCGTGTCTGGTACCGGTCGGCCAGATATCCAATCGGGGGCTGGACAACAAAGGCCAGAAACCGGCTGGCACCGGTGATGATTCCCACCTGGGTAAGCGTCAGAGAGAAATGGGACACAAAAGATGGAATCAGTGGGGTGATAAAGGCCGAAAAAAAGTCGCCGATGAAATGAATCAATGTCAGGGCGGTGATCATGTGGACATTGACCCGTTCACAGCCGGACGGCCGGATCGGATGCGTGGAGGTCATGCCGGAGCCGTTTTCTCCGGTTTCGGGTGGTTGGTCTGCATGGTGGAGCGCTTACCAGGACCGCCGGACACGGACGCCGTTTTCATGAAGATATTCTTTGATTCCCGGGATGGTGTAGTCTCCGTAATGGACCATGGAGGCGATCAGCGCCGCATCCGCGCGCCCTTCGGTCAGCACATCCAACAGATGCTCCGGCTTGCCAGCGCCGCCCGAGGCGATAACCGGAATGCCGACATGATCGGAGACCAAAGCGGTCAGGTTCCGCTCGTATCCGTTGCGGGTACCATCCGCGTCGATCGAGTTGAGGCAGATTTCGCCGGCTCCCAGTTCCTCGGCCTGTCTGGCCCAATCCAACGCATCGATGCCCGTATGGGTGCGGCCTCCGTGGATGACAATTTCATATCCGGTTGGGACAGCGGCCGTGGGGGGCACCCGCAGGACATCCATGCCCAAGACGATGCATTGGCTCCCAAAAGCCGCAGCTCCTTCCGCGATGAGCAAAGGATTGGTTACGGCTGCGGAGTTCACGCTGATTTTTTCGGCTCCGGCCATCAGCACCCGCCGCATATCTTCGAGGGAGCGGATGCCGCCACCCACGGAGAACGGGATAAAAATGGTCTCAGCGACGCGCCGGACGACATCGATCAAAATATCCCGCCGATCGCTGGAGGCGGTGATATCATAAAACACGATCTCATCTGCGCCGGTTTCATAGTACCGGGCGGCCATGTCGACGGGATCACCGATATCGACGTTGTTCTGGAAGCGGATCCCCTTGGTCGTTTTTCCGTCGCGGACATCCAGGCAGGGAATGATTCGTTTGCTGAGCATCAGATGACTCACCGGATCGATCGTGTGGGAAAGGATGAAAGTGGATCCCACAGGCAAAAGTTTTGGAGCATTTGCAGTCCCGGGCGCCCGCTTTTTTCCAGGTGAAATTGGGTGGCCACAATATTTCGGTCTCCGATCACCGAGGCGAAGGAAATGCCGTAATCCGTGGTGCACAAGATATGGGCTCTGTCTGCAGGTTCAGGATAATACCCATGGACGAAATAGAATTCATCCGTATTCCGGATTCCCACTAGAATCGGATGATCGGTGATGGGATGAATCCGGTTCCACCCCATGTGCGGGATTTTCAATTTCCGGCCTGACTCATCCTGCATATCGGGAGGAAATGACAGCACGGATCCATCGATGATCCCCAGACACGTCGTGTCATTTTCCCGGCTGTGTTTCAGAATGATCTGGGTTCCCAGGCAGATACCCAAAATCGGTATGCCCCGTCTGGCTGCTTGGATCAGGACGGTGTCAAGCTTCCGGGATTTCAGGCTGGCCATGGCCGAACCCGCGGCCCCGACTCCGGGGAAAATGATCCGTTCGGCTTCCAGTACACGGCCGGGATCTCCGGTCACCTCAGCCGAAAAACCGAGGTGGCGGACCGCTCGGGCCACACTGGTTAGATTGCCTGCTTCGTAGTCGATGATCGCGATCATATCGGGAAAATAGTGTGCCGGTTCATCCGATTTCCGCTTTGGCTATTTCCCAAAGTTCGTTCCATTGAGCGTGGGACAGCGAATCGAGGGTGGTGCCTTGGACCAAAACAGCCTGCTCCATATGGCGGAACCGCTTTTCGAATTTGTTTGTCGCATCCGCTAATGCGGT
>CAZTKB010000256.1:0-4779 GCA_964614125.1 uncultured Desulfobacterales bacterium
GGAGATTTCTGCCATGCCGGAACTGGCCTATGTGAATGGACGTGTAACACCCATTGAAGAGGCTGTGATACCGATCGAAGACCGCGGCTATCAATTCGGAGACGCGGTATACGAAGTGATTGCCAGTCGGAACGGGAAACTATTCCGCCTGGATGCCCATCTAGACCGCCTGGATCGTTCCATGGAAGCGCTGGCCTTGCCTCCCATGCCTCGGGAAAAGATTCGAAACGCGGTTCTGGATTTGTACGTGCAGGCCGCCATTCCCCGGGCCGCCGTGTACATGCAGATTTCCCGCGGGGTGTATCCCCGGAACCACGCCTATCCGGCGAATCCGGATCTGCAGTTCGTCATGACCGTCCGGTCTGTGGCCGATATGCCGGACTCCTGCCGGACCGACGGTGTTCAGGCGATCACGGTCGAAGACCAGCGGTGGGGACGGTGCGACATCAAGACCGTGCAACTGCTGCCCAATATCATGGCCAAGCAGAGTGCCCTGAATTGTGGTGTCGCCGACGCGATTTTTCTTTCCGAGGAAGGCATCGTCCGGGAAGGCACCAGTTCCAATCTGTTCATTGCACGGAACGGGCATCTGATCACCCATCCCCTGACCCCGCGGATTCTGGGCGGGATCACCCGCATGGTTATTCTGGAGATTTGCCGGGAAAAGGAAATCCCGGTGGAGGAGCGTTGTATCCCCGTACGGGAGATGATGGCTGCCGAGGAAGTGTTTTTTACCGGGACAATCTCCGAGGTTCTTCCCATCGTCCGAATCGATGGAAAACCGGTCGGCGGCGGCCGGGTCGGGCCTTTGGCTACCCGCCTCTACCGGGAATTGATTCTTCGGATGACCGAAGGAAAATAAAGAGGGGTGCGATGCGGGAAACGTCGCGGTTGAACGTATCCAACATACCATTATTCACTGAAACGACAGAATTGTTTTTCAACATCTGAACATATCACAAACCGATCGACTCCGGAAGGGCCGGAGCAGGGAGAGAAAACATGAATCCGTTGGCGGAAGAATTGAACCAGACCATTGTCGCCGGAAACCCCGATATCCATGATATGCTGTCTACCATCGGCAAAAACCTGTATTTCCCCAAAGGTATTCTCAGCCAAAGCGCGGAAGCCCGGGAAAAAGCCCACCGGTTGAACGCCACTATCGGGATCGCCACGGAAAAAGGACGGACCATGCATTTTCGGTCGGTAATGGACCCGATTTCCGGGATCCAGCCGGAAAACGCCTTGACCTATGCGCCGTCGTTCGGGTTGCCTGCTTTACGGAAAGCCTGGCAGGATTCGCTGTATCCGAAAAATCCGTCTCTGGCCGGCCGGGAGATCAGTCTTCCCGTGGTCTGTTCCGGTATCACCCATGCCATTTCCGTTTTCGCGGATGTCTGGATCGATCCCGGGGACGTGGTGATTTTTCCGGATATGATGTGGGGCAACTACAACCTGATCCTGGATGTCCGAAAAGGCGCGGAATTGAAACATTATCCGCTGTTCAACCAGGAAGGCGGTTTTCATGTGGAGGCACTGGCCGATTGTATCCGCCGGGAATCCGAAACCCGGAAGAAGATCACGGTATTTCTCAATTTCCCAAACAACCCCACCGGATATACGGTCAATGAAAGGGAAGCCGACCGTATCGCCGGGGTTCTTCTGGACGCCGCGGAAAGGGGAACCCAGGTCCTCGCGGTCATGGACGACGCTTATTTCGGACTCTTTTTTGAGGAGGAAACCCTCAAGGAATCCCTGTTTGCCCGGCTGGCCGGAAAACACCCCCGTCTGATGGCGGTCAAGCTGGATGGCGCCACCAAGGAAAGCTTTGTCTGGGGACTCCGGGTTGGTTTTGTTACCTACGGGGCGGCCATCCGGGGGGATTCCCGCCCGGTCTACGAGGCCCTGGAAAAGAAAACGGCCGGAGCGGTCCGTGGTTCCATTTCCAATGCCTCTCACTTGAGTCAGTCGCTGGTTCTGTCCTCTCTTCATGACAGCCGTAACGCATTGGAAAAAGACGAAAAATTCCATATTCTGAAACAACGGGCCAACACGGTCAAGGCAGTGCTGCAGGATCCCAAATACCGGGATGCATGGGATGTGTATCCGTTTAATTCCGGATATTTCATGTGTCTTCGCCTGAAAACGGTCGATGCCGAGAAACTGCGGGTTCATCTGTTGAACCGATACGGCGTTGGTCTCATTTCCATTGGTGCCCGGAACCTCCGGGTGGCGTTTTCCTGTCTGGAGGAAAACGATGTGAGAACCCTGTTCGATCTGGTGTGGCAGGGGGTGAAAGATCTCACTCCCTGACCGCGGCGGATCGCCGACGGGAGCGCGAATGCGTCCAGCAAGAGCCTTGCGCCCGGATGCCGCGCCGTCTTCCGATATCCGGACCGGCATTCTGGAGTCGGATCTGCCGGAAGAAGCGTGGATCCGGTGTGCGGCGTGTACCAATCCGATCACCTTTCCCGATGCCGCCGTCCAGGTCCGGGGCGGTCATGTGCATACCTTTGCCAATCCGCATGGGATGGTGTTCGAAATAGGTTTGTTCAGCGATGCGCCCGGATGCGGGGCGGTCGGCATGCGGTCGAAGGAATTCACTTGGTTCAGCGGGTTCGCATGGCGGCCTGCTGTCTGCCGCACCTGCCTCACCCACCTCGGATGGCTGTTTACCTCGGAGGCTACCGAATTCTGGGGCCTGATCCTGGACAGGTTGATCCGGGAATGATTGAAAAGGCGATCCAACCATGAAAATCGAACTGCCCGACACATCCATTTCCCGACGAGACGCGCTGAGACGGATCGGCGGGCTGGCCGGGACGCTGGCCGCTGTTACCACCGGAGCCTGGCTTCCGCCTTTTTCCCGCTCCCACGCTTCCGAACCATCCTCCAGGTCCGTTCTGGTCGAAGCGGCCGGGCCGACGGATAATTGCGACATCCCGGCCCTGACCCGTCGGCTGGTGGATGCGGCCGGCGGCATGTCCCGCTACGTGTCCAACGGGGACGTGGTGGTCATTAAACCCAATATCTCCTGGGCTCGTTCCCCCCACTTGGGTGCCACCACGCATCCGGAGGTGTTGAAAACCGTGGTGGAACTTTGCCAGGAGGCCGGGGCCAAAAAAGTCCGCATCGCTGATCATACCATCCATGACGCGCGCCAGTGCTTTGCGGTCACCGGGGCCGCCCAGGCCGCCGGACAGACCGGGGCCGAGCTGGTGATTCCCCTGTCCAATCAGATGCGGGATATGCGGATTCACGGGCACCGCCTGGACGTATGGCCGGTGTTTGTCCCCTTTGTGGAGGCGGATGTCATCATCAACCTGCCCATTGCCAAGGTTCACGGCATCAGCGGCGTGACATTGGGGATGAAAAACTGGATCGGCGCGGTGGGCGGCCGGAGAAGCGCCCTTCATCAGGACATCCATCAAACCATCGTGGATCTGGCCCGATTTTTTAAACCCCGCCTGACCATCATCGACGCGACCCGAATCATGGTCGCCAACGGTCCCTCCGGGGGAAGCGAGTCGGATGTCTCCATTCGAAACCGGCTGATCGCCGGGGAGGACCCGGTGGCGACCGATGCGTTGGCCACAGGCCTCTTCGGGATGAATCCAACGGATATCGGGCATATCCGTCTGGCCGAAAAATACGGGCTGGGGACCACGGATCTCTCCCGGACGGATTTGCGACGGGTACGCCTGTGACGGCCCGCCGTTTGTTGTGGTTTCGGCGGATCTGTCAGGCCGCATTTCTGATCTTTTTTCTCTGGCTCTGTGTTCAAACCCGCATTCCCCCGGAGACAGCGGTCGACTATTCTCTCGCGTTCGATGGCACGGCCGACGTCCGCATCCGTCAACCGGTCGATTTCTTTTTTCAGCTGGATCCCCTGCTGCGGGCTGCTGCCGCGCTTTCGGGGCAGGGATGGCTTGCGGGGATCGGGTGGGTTCTTCTGGTTCTCGGGATCACCGGCGTGCTGGGCCGGGTGTTCTGCGGATTCGTCTGTCCGTTCGGAACCATCCATCAGATCGCGGGTACCGTGTCTCCTTCCGGGAAAGCCAAAGAGGCGGCCGAACGAAACAATCCATCCTCTTTTCGCCGGATCAAATATATTCTTCTGGCCGCTGTTCTGGCAGCGGCGGCCTTCGGCCTGAATGTCTCCTGATTGCTGGATCCGATCGCCTTGCTGTTTCGTTCTCTGGCGTTGGCTGTCCTGCCGGGGATCGGGATCTTTCTCAAGGAAATTTTCGACGTCATGGCGGCTTCGGACATTAAGATCCTCAATCTGCTCAGCTACGGCGCCGAAATCCTGGTTTCCCCGGTGTTTGGTTACGGCTATCCGGCTTTTCAGACCGGATGGGTGATCGGAGCGGTTTTTTTATTTCTGGTAGCGGTCAACCGGTTCCGTCCCCGTTTCTGGTGCCGAACTCTGTGTCCCCTGGGAGCACTGCTCGGTGTGGCGGCCCGGTTCGGCCGATGGAAGGTGGTACAGGATTCGGACAAATGCACCGGCTGCAACCGGTGCCTGACTGCGTGCCAGGGAGCGGCGTCGCCGCGGCCGGGAACCGCCTGGAACCAGTTCGAATGCATGTTCTGCCTGAACTGCGTGAATCACTGCCCGGAAGGGGCGCTGGATATCCGGCTCTCTTGGTTTGCGGTGTCGCCCCTCGGGCCGGATGTCACCCGGCGGGCGGTGCTGGCCGGATTGTCGGCAGGCTTGGCCGTACCCATGCTGGGCCGGCTGGACGGACGCGTACATGTGTCAGCCGATTACCGGCT
>CAZTKB010000257.1:0-4761 GCA_964614125.1 uncultured Desulfobacterales bacterium
AACTGCCCCTGGGGCTTTTGTTGGATCGCTACGGTCCGCGGCGCGTGGAAGCCACCCTGTTGGTCCTGGCATCCATCGGCGCATTGGCCTTTGGTCTTTCCCACAACCTGGCCGGATTGATTGCCGGAAGAAGCCTCATCGGACTGGGTGTCTCCGCCTGCCTGATGGCCGGATTCACCGCGTTTGCGGCTTGGTTTCCCTATGAACGTCTCTCCCTGTTGAACGGCATGATTCTCGCCGCCGGAGGTCTCGGCGCGATCTCCGCCACCACGCCGGTTCAAATGCTGATGCAATTCATGACTTGGCGTTCTGTTTTCCTCATATTGTCCGGTCTGACCCTGATCACGGCCTGGATCGTGTTCCACTTTGTTCCGGATAAACACCGCCATGAGAAACCGGAACAGTTTGGGGATTCTCTGGCCGGAATCCAGCGGATTTTCACCAGCCCGGTATTCTGGGGATTGGGCATTCCGGCGACCGCTTCCCAAGCCGCGTTCCTGTCCGTGATCGGGCTGTGGATCGGCCCCTGGCTGCAAAACCCGGGTGGTATCAACCGGGACCATGTTGCCGGAACCCTGGCCATGGTAACCCTGATGATGGTAATCGGATACCTGGTGAACGGGAAAATTACGGAAAGAATGGCACGGAAACGGCGTTACACCCTTCCGGTCGCCATCACTGGAATGGTTTTGTTTGTCGCGGTTCAAATCTGGCTGATCCTGCTTCCCACCACGGGAACCCGGCTTGCCTGGCTGCTTTTTGGCTGCACTGGAACTTCCGGAGTCCTGTGTTATTCGGAATTGACTCGGCGGTTTGGAGGCCACCTGGCCGGACGGGTGAATACCGCATTGAATCTACTGGTCTTTGTCGCCGCGTTCATCAGCCAATGGGGGATCGGGGTCATTCTAGAAAATTTTCCGAAAACCGGTTATGAACTCGGTTTCGGGTCCCTGGTGGGCATCCAGATCCTGGGGCTGGTCTGGTTCGGACTGCAACGCCGCCGGTTCCGGGAACCAGCCCCGGTTTCCTGACCGATTTTAACCATGTCCATACCGACCCGGAATTCCGTTATCGAATATATTCATTCCCTAACCACGTCTTCCCGAATGGGGGATCAGGTGGCTTTCCATCGCGTCATCCCCTCCCGTCCGGCAGCGTTTCAGGATCCGGAATCCCCTTTTCCGGATTCACTCATCCATCTTCTGGCCAGCGCAGGAATTTCCCGCCTGTACCATCACCAGGCAGAGGCGATCAACCATATTCGATCCGGACAACCAGTAGTGGTGGCAACACCGACAGCCAGCGGCAAAAGCCTCATTTATCACCTCCCCATGCTGGAGCGGCTCCTGGAAAATCCGGATGCCACCGCCCTGTATTTATATCCCCTGAAAGCCTTGGCCCAGGATCAGTCCCGGGCCATACAAGCGCTGAACACCCTTTCCGATATCTCTTGCTGCCGTGCAGCGGTCTATGACGGGGATGTCGGTTCCTCGCAACGACGGAAAATCCGGGAAAACCCACCGAATATCCTTTTGAGCAATCCGGAGATGCTGCACCTTTCCTTACTGGCCCATCACCGCCTGTGGAAAGAATTCCTGGAACGGCTCCACCTCATTGTGGTCGATGAGGTTCACACCTACCGGGGAGTCATGGGATCCCATATGGCCTGGGTATTTCGTCGCCTTCACCGGATCTGCCGACACTACGGCGCCGAACCGGTATTTGTCTGCTGCTCGGCCACGGTGGATGACCCCGAATCCTTCTGCCGCCGCCTGACCGGTCTTTCCGTGGTTCCGATTCTGGAAAGCGGGGCTCCGCAGGGAGAAAAACATATCCTCCTGATGAATCCGGTTGCGGGTGCCTCCCAAACCGCCATTCTACTGCTCAAAGCAGCGTTGCACCGGAAACTTCGTACCATCGTATATACGCAATCCAGAGAAATGACGGAAAAAATTGCCTTATGGGCTTCCCACCAGGCAGAAGGATACCGAAACCGCATCAGCGCCTATCGGGCCGGGTTTTTGCCCGAGGAGCGAAGGGAGATCGAGGCACGCCTGTCCTCCGGTGAACTGCTGGCCGTGATTTCCACCAGTGCATTGGAGTTGGGAATCGACATCGGCAATCTGGATCTGTGCATCCTGGTCGGATACCCGGGTACCATTGTGTCCACCTGGCAGCGGGCCGGGCGAGTTGGCCGCGGCGGACAGAGTTCGGCGTTGATCCTGATTGCCGGAGAAAACGCACTGGATCAATATTTCCTGAGACATCCGAATGACCTGTTGGACCGAAAGCCCGAAGCCGCGGTGGTGAACCCCCGAAATCCGGCAATCATGGAAAAGCATCTGGTATGTGCGGCCGCCGAGATTCCTTTGGATCCGGAAGACCCGTTGTTTGACGACCCGGTAGCTCGTTCGGTCGGAAAGCTTCTGCTCATGAACGGCCGCCTGTTGGAAATGCACGACCAACCGGGTCTCATACCTTCCCGAAAAAATCCCCACCGGGAAGTGGATCTGCGCGGTACCGGCAAAAGCTTCGCCATCCTTGCATCGGGAAAGGTCATCGGCAACGTGGATGGATTCCGTGCCTTCCGGGAAACGCATCCAGGCGCCGTTTATCTGCACCGGGGCATATCGTATGTGGTCGACGAACTGGACCTGGAAGCCTGCCGGGTGCTGGTCACAACGCGTGCCGTATCCTACCACACCCGCGCACGCGGAACCAAGGAAACGGAAATTCTGGAAATCCTCCGGAAGGAACCTGTCGGCGATACGGTCGCGTTTCTCGGACGTCTTCTGGTCACAGACCATGTTACGGGATATGAAACATGGCGCAATCATCCGCATCAAAAGATTGCCTTATTTCCATTGGATCTCCCCCCTCAACAGTTTGAGACGGAAGGTTTCTGGGTGGCGATACCGGACCGTATCCGGATGAAAACCGAAACCCGCATGCTGCATTTCATGGGAGGAATCCATGCCATCGAGCACGCCGCCATTGGCATGTTCCCACTCCTGGTAATGGCGGATCGAAACGACATGGGCGGAATCTCCACCCCATTTCATGCCCAAGTAGGCGCCTCGTCCGTGTTCGTCTACGACGCCGTACCGGGAGGTGGGGGCATGGCATTTCAGGCCTTTGAACGGCTGCCCGATCTTCTCAGATACACCCACAATGCGATTATCTCCTGCACCTGTGAAAATGGCTGCCCCTCCTGTGTTCATTCTCCGAAATGTGGCTCCGGAAACCGCCCCATTGACAAGGCTGCGGCAATTTTCATCCTGCAGGAAATTCTGAAGCCATCCGGAAATCCAGAGAGGTCCGGGAAGCCGGTTCTCCGAAATATCCCGGCGGAAAAACGCCAGGACGCAGATATCCACCCGCAAGTCAACAGCCCGGAGAATTTCTCGAACGTTCCCGCTCAATCAGAGCTCCTACCGAAGAATTCTGGATATGGGGTATTGGATATCGAAACCCAGCGATCGGCCCAGGAAGTAGGCGGCTGGAATCATGCCGATCGGATGGGTATCAGTTGCGCAGTGTTGTATGACTCCCGATCCGATCGTTTTCTGGAATTTCTGGAACATCAGATCGGTGATCTGATCGATCATCTCTTTTCTCTCGAACGGATCGTCGGATTCAACATCAAACGATTCGATTACCAGGTCTTGAAGGGGTATTCCAAGCGAGACATCCGGCAACTGGAAACCCTGGATATCCTGGAGGAGCTTCATGGCTTTCTGGGATACCGACTTTCCCTGGATCATCTGGCCAAAATCACCCTGGGAACCCGCAAATCCGGCGACGGGCTTCAGGCCTTGGAATGGTGGAAACAGGGCAAAATTCGAGAAATCCTGGACTACTGCCGAATGGATGTGGAAATTACCCGGGATCTGTATCTGTTCGCCCGAAAAAACGGATACCTGTTATTTCAGAACAAGGCGGATCAAATCGTCCGAATCCCTGTTTCCTTTCCCTAAGGAGGTACCTTGTCAGATCCATCCCCTCTGTCCACCGAAAAAATTTCGGTGGATTCATTGGTTCCGGGAAACGTCTACCTGTGCCAAGTCAGCGAGACCATTTCCTGTGCCGCCTGTTGCGGGCTGTACAATGTCATGGACAACTCGCGGACCAACCTGACAGCCCTTCTGGAAGCCAGAACGCGTCAGTTTCAGCGACTTGCCGGAACTATTCAGGGTTTGGATGACTATCTCCGTTGGGTGGCGGACCATGAAAATCCCCATCGTCCGCTGCCGGAATTCCATCACTGTTCTTTTATCGGTCTGATCGGGGAAAACCATTCCCGTGTTGGGTGTCTGCTTCACCCCCTGACACCGCAAAACAAGGGCTGTGATTTTCGCGGAATCAGTTATTATGGCGGGATGGCTTGCCGAACGTATTTCTGCCCGTCTCACCGCCATCTGACTCCGGATCATCAACGCATTCTGGTTGAAGCGGCTCTCGACTGGTACGAATATGGCCTGATCGCCACGGAACATCTGCTGATCACCACTTTCCTCACGGAAATCCACCGCCAAAGGAGGTTTCACTTTTCGGGGAAGCCGGATCCCTTGATGATCCACGCCGTCGGAAACCTGATCCGCTGGAAAGTTGACTGGCCTTTTCGAAACCATCCGGTACGGGACAGAATTCACTATTTTTTTCAGGATCAACTCTACCGCCGGCCTGCCTTTCCCGGCCCCTCGACAAAAACCGATTCTCCAGCCATCCAGATAATCCTTCAGGAACTGGGATCATCCTTCC
>CAZTKB010000258.1:0-4753 GCA_964614125.1 uncultured Desulfobacterales bacterium
CCCTCAACAACGACGACGTCTTTGTGGTGGCACGGGACGCCTTGCCGTTTTTTATTCTCATGGCACTGGGCACCGCGTTGATCACCGTGTTCCCGCAGATTGTTCTTTTTCTTCCCAACCTGATGCGGTAACAGCCAAATCTGGCCGAGAAACATTTCATAAACGGGACACTACAACCGATGAACATCGATTTAAACTGCGATATGGGGGAAAGCTTCGGGGCTTACACCCTGGGAATGGATCAGGAAGTCATCCCCTTCATTTCTTCGGCCAACATCGCCTGTGGTTTTCACGCCGGAGACCCCGGGATCATGAATCGTACCGTGCCGCTGGCTGCCGACCACGGTGTGGCGATCGGGGCTCATCCGGGGTTTCCGGATCTGATGGGATTCGGACGGCGCACCATGGACTGCACACCGGAGGAAATTCGGGACTACCTGATCTATCAGATCGGCGCCCTTCAGGGGTTCTGCCGGGCCAACGGTGTACGACTCCGTCATGTCAAACCTCATGGAGCCCTATATAACCTTGCTGTGGGAAACGAGTCTCTGATCCGGGCCATCTCCCAGGCCGTCGCACGGGTGGACCAGGACCTGCTGCTGGTGGCTCTGGCCGGGACCCATGCCCAAAAAACCGAGGCCATCGCTCGGGAGGAGGGCGTACGGAGCATTTTCGAAGCGTTTCCCGACCGGGCCTATACGGCGCAAGGGACCCTGGTCTCCCGACGCCAGCCGGGGGCCGTGATCCATGACCCGGAAGAAGCGGCCGACCGCGCCCTGCGGATGGCTTCCGAAGGTGTGGTGATCGCGGTGGACGGAACACGGGTTCCGATCCAACTCCACACCCTGTGTGTCCACGGGGACAACCCGGCCGCCGTCATACTGTCGCAAACCATCCGAAAACGGCTGGAATCCTCGGGCATCCGGATCGTGCCGGCCGGCGAGGAAGCCGGATCTTGAACCAGCCTTTCCGAACCCGGATACGCGTCAGCGGAGACCGATCCATTCTGGTGGTCTTGGGTACCGGAGTCGATCCGGCCGTCAACGAGGCCGTTCGACGGATGGCCGGGCTGATCCGAATGGGAAACTATCCGGGTATCGAGGCGGTGGTTCCATCCTATGCCACGCTGGCCATCCACTATGATCCTCTCCGGATCGGGTTCCCGGACCTGGCGGACCTGGTATCCTCCCTGGAAGGCCGGCTGGACGAGTCCGATATCCCACAACCCCGGGTTGTGGAGATCCCGGTCTTTTACGGCGGCGAGATGGGGCCGGACATCGATGTTGTCGCGGGGCACAATCGAATCGGGGTGGCGGATGTCATTCGGATTCATACCGGACCGGAATATCATATTTATGCCATCGGTTTTGCGCCCGGGTTCTGTTATCTGGGCGGATTGGATTCCCGGCTGCACACCCCCCGCCTGGAAACGCCGCGGGTTCGGGTGGTGGCCGGCTCGGTCGGTATTGCCGGGGCGCAGACCGGCGTGTACCCCCTGGACAGCCCGGGCGGATGGCAGCTGATCGGAAGAACCCCGCTTCGCCTGTTTGCGCCGGAACGGCCGGACCCGGTCCGATACCAGGCCGGAGACCGGATCCGGTTTCGATCGATCTCCCGGGAAGAATATCATCAGATTCAGCTGGCAGAGACCTCATGATCGACGCATTGCACATCATCTCCCCCGGATCGTTCACCACCATCCAGGATTTGGGGCGTCCGGGTGCCTACCACTTGGGGGTTCCGCCGTCCGGTTGCCTGGACGACTATGCCGGCCGGGTCGCGAATTGGCTGGTCGGCAATCCATCGGAACACGCGGTTCTGGAAATGTCGATGATCGGAATGAACTTCGATGTTCTGTGCGACATGGATATCGCGGTCACCGGTGCTGCGATGGAGTTGCGGGTGAACGGCCGGAGGTGCCCCGGATGGACCACGATACCGGTTTGTTCGGGCGATGTGGTGGAACTGGGAGTGGCCCAAAGCGGGTGCCGTGCCTATCTGGCCTTCACAGGCGGCATCGAGGTGCCGGTGGTGATGGCCAGCCGGTCCACGTATACCGGCGGCCGTCTGGGAGGATACCAGGGACGGCATCTCCAATCCGGGGATATTTTGAAACGCGGTGGTGGTGTGCGCATTCAGAAGCCGGCCGCGTTGCCGTGGATTCCGCTGTATCCGGATCAAACGATTGTCCGGGCGGTTTCGGGGCCGCATGACCATTTTTTTCAACATAGTCTCGACTTGTTTTTCTCATCGACGTTCACGGTGAGTGCGCAGAGCAATCGGATGGGATACCGGCTGACCGGACCGGAAATTTTTCGGGATTCAGAAGCTCCGGCCAGCATCGTTTCCGAACCGGTGACACCGGGAAACATCCAGGTGCCGCCGGACGGGCAGCCTATCGTGTTACTTAAGGAGCAGACGATCGGAGGCTATACGAATATCGCTACCGTCATCTCTTCGGATCTGTTCCGGATCGCCCAGGCCAGCCCGGGAAGTACGGTCCGGTTTATCCGGGTGACCCTGGAAGAGGCCCATCGCATCTACCGGGAGTGGGCGGAGTTTCTGGAAGAGATCCATCGTCTATTGTCCGGAGATTCCATGTCGTGACCCACTCTTTTCCGGTATCCGGACAGCCCCCGGCTGGATATGTTCATTTTCTGATGGTCATATGCTCGGCTCTGATTTCCACTTCTTTTACTGTCGGAGCCGCCATATCCCCGGGGTTGGATCCGGCCGTCCTCACACTGGTTCGGTTTGTCACAGCGGTCTGTCTGTTTGCTCCCTATGTTCGGTACCGGTACGGATTTCAATTTTCCTGGGATCTTTTCGGACGATCGGCCGTCATTTCCCTGTGCCTCGTGGTCTTTTTCTGGTGCATGTTCTTTTCCCTCCGGTTTACCACGGCCCTCAACACCAGTGTGATCTATACCCTGGTTCCGTCCCTCTCCGGGGTCTATGCCGCCGTTTGGCTGCGCGAGCGACTCCATGCTTCCCGCATCGCGGCGTTGTTGTTGGGCATGGCCGGAGCGGTATGGGTGATATTCCGGGGGGATATGAGTCTGTTGGGGGCCATGGTATGGAACCGGGGAGATCTGGTTTTTTTCGGGGGGTGTCTGGCCATGGCCGCATATCCCCTGGCGATCCGCAGTCTGCATCGCGGGGAGGCCATGGCCGTGATGACGTTCTGGATACTGGTGACCGGCAGCCTGTGGCTGATGATCATCGCCGGGTACAGGCTGCCGCGGACAAACTGGGGCGTGGTGTCTACCTTCGTGTGGGCGGGTATCGCGTACCTGGCGGTTTTCACCACCATCGTCACGTTTTTTCTGACCCAGTACGCGGTGATCCATATCGGTCCGACCCGCGTGATTTCGTATTCCTACCTGTATCCGGGTTTTGTTCTCCTGATCGATTGGATATTCGGCAGGGGATGGCCCGAGCCGATCGTTCTTCCCGGTGTGCTGGTGGTCATCAGCGCCGTACTGGTACTGCAGATCAAACGGCCCGACTGATTCGGCATACTTGCAGACGGATCAATCCATCCATTTTTTCCGGCTGATCGTTCCAAAGGGGATCAACATCGGCAGGAGCCACAAGAGATTCCACCAGGTCAGGCCGGTTTTTTGAATGCCTCCGTAGGCCCATACAACCCATATGATGGACAGCGCGAACATGCCATAGGGCGCCAGCATCAGCTTGCCGTACGGGGTGGTCGGATACCGCCACGGGGTGACGGTGAGCACGGCAACCACAGACAGGCAGAACAACGATAAACCGGTCAGGCCGGGCAGGTGGTTCCCCTGGAACAGAAACACAACGGAAAGAATCGCCACCCACAGAAAACCACCCAGCCAGCCAAAAGTCCATCCCATTTTTTCGGATTTTCTGTTCATGCAACCCACATTTTTTATGAAATCGATCAGTGATGTTCGCCCATCACGGAGAAGATCCGTATTCGATTGCTGCCGACTGAAAGGGTTCCGGCATGGGTTTGAATGCTGAGGCCCAGAGAGTAGTCTGTGGTCTTGTCCGATCCCATGTCGATCAAATGAAATGCTGGACCTCCGACCAAATCGACCGTTGTTTCATAAATTTTGGTGGGTCCGTCATACACATGGATCGCGGTGATAGAAGAATTGTTTATCAGCGAACCTGAACCGGTTTGATAATACACCAGCAGATATCTGGTTTTGGATCCTAAGGGAACCGGAATCGAGTAATGAACCCAGTTGTAGGAATCATCGTTCTGATAAAAATCCAATCCCCATGCAGCCAATATGCGATCGGAAGCACTCGCGTTCACATTGTTCATATATTCAATTTGCCCTGAGGTACCTTGTACGGTAACTATCGTAAAGGCGGAAGCGGAATCGGGGGATGCGGAAAAAAATACCAACGATAAAACGACAACCAGGGAAACAAGAATAATTTTGGATCCTTTTTTCATAGTAATCTCCTTTTTTGACAGTGTAGATGCGGTGCGGGAAATTTTGTGAAAACAGGAAAACCAGGTATGATCCAGCATCCCTCCTTTCAAGTGTTGAAAAGGGCCTCAACAGTTTGCAATTTGGTGGATGCACCGGCGGCGAAAATTCTTTTCGGACAAGAAGCAGAAGGCAATAAAGGCTGGATACCGCCGGATACCGATAAAAAAAGTGTAAACCGGAAACAATGCCAATCGAACAAAATGAGCGCCCGTAGATCCTGCCGATATGCAGGGGGCGGTAACTGTTTGGATGGAAAGTTGGTTGTC
>CAZTKB010000259.1:0-4748 GCA_964614125.1 uncultured Desulfobacterales bacterium
GCGAGGGCGCGCTTCGGGCGATTTCCTCGATCCAATCCAGCTGTACATACCGTTGAATGATTTCCGACGCCGAGGCGATCGACCGATGGGCCCATTCATGTTCCGGGGTGGGGACCAATCCCATGTGACGTTCCGGAAAATGATCCGAATCCAGACGCGGGATCGCTCCCAATACCGGAATACCGCAATGATATTCAATACTTTTCTGGATCATGCGTTCATGCCGTTTTCCGGAAACCCGGTTCAGAATGATGCCTTTGATCGGTGTGTCCGGATCGAACATCAGGCAACCCAAGGCTGTCGCGGCCAGAGTCCGGGTGGATTTGGTGCAGTCCATGCACAGAATCACGGGAGCCATCAGCAGTTTGGCCAGTTCCGCCGTGCTGGTGCTGCCCTGCATGTCGATTCCGTCATACAGGCCTCGATTGCCTTCAACGACGGCGATCGTTCGGCTGGACGCATGAATGCGCAGGGAATTCATGATAATGGATGGAGGCAGAAGGTAGGTGTCCAGATTGTAACAGGGCAGGCCGGCCGCCAGTGCGAGCCAGCCTGCATCGATGTAATCCGGCCCTTTTTTGAAAGGAGCGACGATTTTGCCCTGGTGTTTCCAGGCGGCGATAACGCCCAGAGACACAATGGTTTTTCCAGCCCCGCCCCGTAAAGCAGAAATGATGATTCTCGGAAGGTCAACCGGTTGATGGATCATTGCGTGTGGTCAGCAAAGGCTATAAGCGGAATCAGGCTTCATCCTCCGCGGCCGCCTGTTTGCCGATGCCCTTCAGCCCGATCAGCGTGGTGCTACCGCTGGACCAGTATTCCAGGATCCCGTCTTTCACCATCTCGTTGACCAGGTTTTTGACTTCCCGGTTTTTTTCATCCGGAAGAACTTCATAGAAGTCTTTCAGATAAAATTTGGATTTGGATTTGGATTTCTTTTCCAGAAATTCGACGATGGCTTTTTTCCCTGCTTCTTTATCCATTTCGTTCCCCTTTTCCATTCGGGATGTCCGTCCGGACGTCATACGCCCGGACGGACGGTAGTGGGATCAGAACTTGAACTGTGTGGTATGTCTCCAGGTATAATATGCAGGATCCCGGAAATCATCGATCAGATGATGGGTGAATTCCAGTTCGCATTTTTCAAAGAATCTTTCCCAGCCGATCCGCTGCGCCCACTCTCCGACGCGTTCGTATTTTTTTGCGTCTGCCGCGTACACATCCACGATCTTTTTGATCATAGATGTGGTGGTGGGCCATCGGGGCGGTTCGTTCGGGATGAAAGCCACGACGACTTTGGAGAATTCCGGCCGGGTGATCCGGTTGGATACCTTGCCGCCGACCATGAGAACGATGCCGTCGCCTTCGTCGTCCGCCAGAGGCATGGACGGGCACATGGTGTAGCAGTTCCCGCAGAACATGCAGCGTTCCTGTTTCACGGCCACGCTGTTGACGGTTTTCCCCTCATATTCCACTTTGGAAGGACGAATCGCCGCGGTCGGACAGGCTGCCACGGCCAGCGGGATTTCGCACATCTTGTCCAAATATTCGTGATCCAGAATGGGGGGTTTGCGGTGATATCCCAGAATGGCGATATCGGAGCAATGAACCGCGCCGCACATGTTCAGACAGCAGGCCAGGGAAACCCGGACCTGAGCCGGCATTCTCATGTGCTGGAATTCTTCGAACAGAACGTCCATGGTGGCCTTGACCGGGCCGGAGGCGTCGGTGGCCGGCGTGTGGCAGTGAATCCAGCCCTGGGTATGGACGATATTCGTGACGCCGGCGCCGGTTCCGCCGACCGGAAACTTGAAGCTGCCACCGTCGTATTTCCGGCTTTCCAAGTCCTTTTTCAGGGCGTAAGCCGATTCTTTTGTGGTGGTCATGAACTCGATGTTGTTCCGGGTGGTGAAACGGACGAAGCCACCGCAGTATTTGTCCGCGATTTCGCAGATTTCCCGGATGAGGGTCACGCTCATGAGGCGGGCGCCGCCGGCTCGGACGGTGTACACTTCATCTCCGGATTCGGCGACATGGACCAGAACGCCGGGTTCCAGAATTTCGTGATACAGCCATTTTCCCTTGTTCGCCTTGATGACCGGCGGATAAAAATCTTCATAATGCCGGGGTCCGATATCGGTGATCCGGTTTTCCATCGGTTTTTCAGGATTGTAACCTGAGGAAATAAATGCCATGGTCGTTCCCCCCTATCTCTGATGGTATTTTCTGAAATCTTTGATGTCTCGCTGCCAGCCGCCGGGAACCTCGTCTTCTCTCCAGAAGATGTACGGATTGTGTCGCGGTTCCTGAACATGCTGCGGAACAGGATCGATGCCGGTGACTTCCAGCATTTTCTGGAATCCCTGGCGTTTGATCAGTTCGCCCAGACGTTCGCGGTTCTTTCCTTCTTCCATCCACCAGTCCCAAATGTTTTCGATGACTTCCTTGATTTCATCATACGGTTCTTCCACTTTGATGAAGGGAACCAGCAGGGATCCCATCTGCGCGCCGTCCAGAATCGGGGCCTTGGCGCCGACAAAAATGGAAAGGCCGGTGTCTTCACCGATGCGGAGGGCTCTGGGCATGACATTGATGCAGTGCATGCAGCGGGTGCATTCCTTGTTGTCAATCATCAGCTTTCCGCCGTCCATCCACATGCATTTGGTCGGGCAGAGATCCAGAACCTCTTTCTGAATGTCAAATTTACCCCAGTCACGACCGGCATGGGCGCCGGCGTTCGGTTTGAATTCGCCGCCGATATAGGCTTTGACGGCTTCCTGATCGATGCGGATATCGTCTCTCCAGGTTCCGATGAAGGACATGTCGGATCGGGCGATCGAGGCCACGCAGCCGTTGGGGCAGCCGTCGAACTTGAATTTGAATTTATATGGGAAGGCCGGACGATGAAGTTCGTCCTGATAATCCATGGTCATCGCGTAGCAGAGCGCCTGTGTGTCGTAACAGGCATATTCGCAGCGGGAGGAGCCGATGCAATCGGATGGCGTACGGAGGTTCGAACCGGATCCACCCAAGTCCTGCTTGATGTTGTGGGTCAGTTCAAAGAAAATTTCTTCCAACTGCGGGGTGGTCGTGCCGATGAAGATGATGTCACCGGTGGATCCGTGCATGTTGGTCAGTCCGCTTCCGCGGAGATCCCACAGGTCACAGAGCTGGTTGAGATATTCCGTGGAATAGTATTTGCCGCCGGGCTGGGCGACACGGACCGTGTGAAAGTGGGCGACGCCCGGAAACATTTCCGGCTGGTCGCAATATCGGCCGATAACACCGCCGCCGTATCCAAAAACGCCGACGATGCCGCCGTGTTTCCAGTGGGTGCGTTTGTGGACGTAGGACAGTTCCATGATGCCCAGAACATCCTCGCATACATCCACGGGAATCTGATAGTCGATGCCTTTTTCATTCTTTGCTCGGGAAGCCGCTTCCTGCTTGATGTCGGACACAAAACTCGGCCATGGCCCACTTTCCAGTTGGTCCAACAACGGGGTAGCATGTTTTGCCATCGTTTTACCTCCATTCGGGATTAATATTGATCAGTTCCTGCCTATCGTATCTGAAGAAAAAGTGTTCCGGGTCACCTCCTCTCGAAAATTTCGGACTGAAATCTTTTCGGGCAAATATATCCAGAATTTTATCAATCAAGGCTGAGATATAAATTTTATCGCCATGTTTGTCAATCAAAAAGCTCCATCTTTCGGGGCTTCGTCGATGCCCCGCTTTCCATGGGGGTGGGATCGGCCACCCCCGGACGGCGTGCTGAATTTGCTGTTTGCCAAGCGGACAGCCCGATCCGCCTGCCAGTGCCGCATCCGAGTTCTTTTTCCATGGAAAGGCGGGATTGGCCGCCCCTTTCCTTTTTTTGATGTTTAAGTCTCGGATATGTGTTATTATTCTACCAGATTCAATGATTCATCCGTCGGATCGCCCCATGAAATGGTCTCATACGTCCCCTGTATTTCTTGCGGTTTCGGCGGCCGGCCCTTTCCGGGACCGGAATTCAACCCAAACGCCGGATCCCCGGCGCAACTCAGGAGAGATCAGCATGAAACAAGCGTACTCGAGAACCTTTTGCTTTGTATCCGCGGCGATTCTGTTTCTGACCGTCGTGGTCATCTGTTACCCGCTGGATGCGGATGCCCGCGCTCGATCCGGCGGACGTTCCTTCGGCGGAGGCGGGTCTTCCGGGACCTTCAGCAAACCCTCCTCGCCTTCGACCCGTCCGGCGGTACCGCCCTCCACCCCGGCCGGCAGTCCCCTGGGGCAATCCGGCGGCAGCAGCTTTATGCGGGGGCTCGGTGGCGGCCTGCTGGGGGGCATGATCGGCGGCATGTTGTTCAGCAGTCCGGGGCACGGCATGGGGATGGGCGGTGTTGGTGGAAGCGGGATCGGTCTGATCGAGTTGCTGCTTTTGGGTGGGTTGGGATTTTTTCTGTATAAGCGGTTTATCAAACCCAACCGGCCGGCGGCGGGTGGCCAGGCGGCCTCTCTGTTTTCCGGAGCCCGGCCTTCCGGAAACGTTCCCGGGTTTTCCCCGCCACCCATGGCCCCCCAGGACTCGGTTGAGGATGGGATCCGGCAGATTCGGCTGTCCGAACCGGATTTCGATCCGGAACGTTTTGTGGAAATTGCCCAGGATGTATTTTTCCGAATCCAGGCCGCATGGATGCGGCGGGATCTGGAACCGGTTCGCGGGCTGATCGGAGACAGGCTGCTGGCGGAATATGAATCCC
>CAZTKB010000260.1:0-4698 GCA_964614125.1 uncultured Desulfobacterales bacterium
ACCTCGCAATAGGAAAGCAGCCGGATGTCCGGATGCTGTGCCACATCCACCATCTTGGGGGTTCCGATACAGGCGGCACAGTCCAGGGTCGGAAATGTCTTATCAAACTGAAGCATATGCCCGCCGATTGTGGTGGATTTTTCCACCAGCCAGACCGTGTGCCCGGCATTTCCGATATCCAGAGCGGCCTGCATGCCGGCAATTCCTCCTCCGACAACCAGTACGTCGGGATGTACCGCCACCTCCCGTGTTTCGAGGGAATGATGACCGACGACCCGGCTTACAGCGGCGGCAACCAGGGTTTTCGCTTTGGCGGTGGCCTCTTCCTCGTCCAGCGTGACCCAGGATACCTGTTCCCGTACGGAAGCCATCTGGAGCATATAGGGGTTCAACCCTGCCCGTTTGCAGGCACCCTGGAATGTCTTTTCATGCAGCCTGGGAGAGCACGAGGCCACTACTACGCGGGTTAGGCCGTATTCCCGGATATCCTTTTCGATCATTTCCTGACCCGGGTCCGAACACATGAAGCGGTAATGGCGTGATACAGCCACATGCGGGAGCTTTCCCGCAAAATCCGCAACTTCGGCCACCCGAACCCGGTAGGCGATGTTGATGCCGCAATGGCAGATATAGCATCCGATGCGAACCGTCATGATGGCTCCCTTTCGTGAATCAAGTCATGGATCAGTTTGACGAGAATTTCCGATTCCGGTGGTTTTTCCAGGTAGGCATCCGGATGGGGAAGGTCCTGACCGGTTTGCCGGCAGGGAAATGTCAGATAATGAAAGAACAGATCCCTGTCCAGGCCGGAAAGAAGGATGACAGGCACACGGGATAATTCCCGGTCCTGTTTCAGCCCACGGTACAGTTGGATTCCTTCGTCTCCCGGCATGGTGATGTCCAGTATGATCAGGGATGGGGAAAGATTCCGGGCCATGTTCATTCCCTCGATCCGGTTCCCGATACCCGCTGCCTCGTATCCGGAGGCTTTGAGCAGATTTACCAGGAAGACCCGCATGCTGGGGTCGTCGTTCACTACCAGGATTTTGGACAGGGCGGGTTGCGTGTTCACGATGGCCTCCCGTGACGGAGGATGGGACGGACGTTGGAAACGGGTGTTTCATTTCGGCCAATGGAGTCGTTTACATAGAGTACTATGCAGATAGCATGCCGATGTAAAACAAAGAATGATTATGATTGTAAATCAGGATGTTGAAAAAAATGTTACGGGTTCGACGATTTGAATCGGCACCATCATGCAACATGAAAAAAGGGGTATCATGCAACATGTAAATTCGAAAAACATTTAATATTAAAATGATAGGAATGTATCAAAAGGAATGAGAAGGCGTGAAAATGTTGCATCAAGATATTGCAACATATCGGGGAGGATATATGATGCACGAATATTCCTCCAAGCCCTTTTCTTCCTGGCCCGGCTTTCCAGCGGATAGACCATTTGCTGAACTTCACTCATAACACTCTCAACGAAATATTTTTTAACGGCCGCATCCACACTGGAAGGGGGGCGTTGGCTGAGCCGGGTTATTTCGGGGAACTTGCTTGATTTTTTTGGTTTTGGCGGATATCGTATCCGCAATCAGTTCGAAACCACAACCGATCAACCAAGGAGGAATTTATGAAAAAGCTGCTGATGATCGTTCTTTTTCTGATGATGACGGTTGGAATCGCCCTGGGTGGAGGGGATCAAAATCAGGGGGAAACAGGATCCGGAACTACCTCGACCGGGTCAGGTGCCCAAGGTTCAGCATCCCAGGATCGTTCCGGAAGATAATCCTTATGACGTTTCTGGTTATTGTTTTATTATCCGTTGTCATCGGTCTGGCGATCGGCGTCTGGTTGAGAAACCGAAGAGGATCATAATATCCGCTGAACCTCTTTCCCGGTTGGGAAGTTTTGTCATGACTACCGAACAAATCATGGTGTCAGGTATCCTGGTTGTCATGATCGGGTTATTCATCCAGGACCGCCTTCGGCACGATTTTGTCGCCTTATCCGGACTTCTGGCCTGTATTTTCACCGGTCTGGTCCCGGCCGGGAAGGCCTTTGACGGATTTGGTCATCCTGCAGTCGTCACCGTGGCGGGGGTGCTGATTCTGAGTGGCGCCCTCCAATCTTCCGGAGCTGCGGATGCCCTGATGCGCGCAGTCATGCCGCGTTCGGCCGGTCCCCGTCTTACCTTGGCCATGCTGGTGATCCTGGCCGCATTGATGTCTGCTTTCATGAACAACGTCGGGGCATTGGCCCTGCTGCTGCCGGTTTCGCTTCAGGCTGCTGCCAGACAGAATCTTTCGCCAGGAAGGTTACTCATGCCACTGGCGTTCGGTTCCATTCTGGGAGGAATGACGACACTGATCGGGACACCCCCCAACCTGATTGTAGCTGGGTTTCGCGCTCAAAACGGTATCGACGCATTCGCGATGTTCGATTTCACTCCGGTTGGGATGGCGGTTTCCGTCGCCGGGATTGTGTTTATCGTACTGGTAGGATGGCGGCTGGTTCCGGAACGCAAGCGTGCCGGCGGAACGGGATTCGATATCGGTTCGTATTTGACCGAGGCCCGTGTTCCTGAAAAATCCAAGACAATCGGAAAAACGCTGATCGATATTGGTAGGGAATTGGGGGATGTGGATGCCCAGATTCTCGGGTTGATTCGAAACGATGTCCGTATTCCGGTTCCGGATTCCCGACGTCAGATCCGCAAGGGGGATATCCTGGTGATTGAGGCCGATCCTCCATCCATCCGGGAAATACTTTCGATTCTGGACCTCCAGCTCGAGGATGACCGGCCGGCGGATCTTGGACCGGAAGAAAAAACTCTGGAATGTGATTCCACCCCGGGGGCTGACGACCAGGCTCGTTGTGCGGCCAGGGAGCGGGATGTCCAATCCGATGAAGTGACACTCGCGGAGATGGTCATATTCTCCCATTCCGGTCTGGCCGGCAGGACCGTAACGGATGTTCGCCTTAGGACCGTCCATCGGATCAACCTGCTGGCGGTTTCCCGGCAGGGACGTCGTACTACGGCCCGTCTCCGATTCCTGCGGCTGGCTCCGGGCGATGTTCTTCTCCTGCAGGGGGAACGCGGGGCGCTGAATGATTTTGCGGTTCATTTCGGATGCATTCCCCTGGCCGAACGGGAGATCAAACTCCCTCGGAAACAGGAGGCGGTTCTGGCCGGAGTCGTTATGGCGGCCGGCGTCGGGGCGGCTGCATTTGGATGGATTTCAGCGGCTGTATCCTTTACCGGAGCGGCCCTGACGTGTGTATTGCTGAAACTGATTCCGCCGAGACGGTTTTACGAATCCGTTGACTGGCCGGTTGTCGTTCTATTGGGCGCTCTGATTCCGGTGGCCCAGGCCGTTGCGGACACCGGTACGGCGGCGCTGATCGGAAGAGGACTGGTGGAAGGGATCGCCCGGGGGAATGCCTTGTTTTCCCTGGTATTGATTCTGCTGACGACCATTACGCTGACCAGCTTCATGAGCAACGCCGCAACCGCGGCGGTCATGTGTCCGGTAGCCATCAGTACCGCACAGAACCTGGCGGTCAGCTTCGATCCGTTTTTGATGGCGGTGGCGGTGGGTTCCTCTTGTGCATTCCTGACTCCCATCAGCCATCAGAACAACACGTTGATCCTGGGGCCGGGTGGATTTCGGTTCGGAGATTACTGGCAACTGGGGCTGCCACTGGAAATCCTGGTCGTTGGGATCGGCATTCCCATGATACTCCTGGTGTGGCCGATGTAATCTTCCATAAAGGAATTTTGTACGGATTCGAATGGTTGTGAATTTCCTGGGGTTGTCATGGGAAAATGGTTATCGAAAGGGAAGATGTATGAACGAAATCGATGTTCTGATTATCGGATCCGGATCTGCGGGACAGACGGCTGCCTATGATCTGATCGAGGCTGGGAAAAAGATCCTGGTTGTGGAAAAAAGTTCCCTCGCCGGCGGTGTGTGTGCGATGACTGGATGCCAGCCCAAGAAATGGTTTTACGAAGCAGCCGAAGCGATTTCTCGCTGTAGCCATTTGAATGGAAAAGGGATTTCCCGTCTACCCAAGGGATCTTGGAGCCAAGTCGTGCGGGAAAAAAACCGGTTTACCGAAGGCGTTCCCGGCCAGACGGTACGGGGGTTTCAAAATGCCGGTATTGGATTTTTGCAGGGCGGGGCACGGTTTTTGGATCCGGATACGGTTATCGTCGATGGGCAAAAAATCCGCCCCGGATATATCCTGGTTGCTACCGGCGCCAAGCCGGCCAGGCTTCCCTTCCCAGGGGCCGAATATATGATGGGCAGTGACGCGTGGATGGATCAGACGGAACTTCCTGAAAAAATGGTTTTTGTCGGCGGGGGGTTTATTTCCTTCGAATTCGCTCATTTCGCGGCCCGTTTGGGGCCGGAAAACCAGCGAATTCTTATTCTGGAGGCGGGGGATCGGCCGTTGAAACCCTTTGACCAGGAAACCGTCGAATTTCTGGTCCGGGCTTCCCAAGAGGAAGGAATCGAAATCCATACCAGGGTGCAGATCCAGGCGATTGAAAGAAATGGATTATCCTTCCGCGTGGTTTGTGGCGATGGAACTGTACATGAAGTGGACCAGGTGGTTCACGGTGCGGGAAGGGTACCGGATATCGAAGCCCTGAATCTGGATGCGGCGGGCATTCGGTATGAC
>CAZTKB010000261.1:0-4675 GCA_964614125.1 uncultured Desulfobacterales bacterium
GGCCAACCAGTGGAAAGTGATTTTTCTGTTTCATATCATGAACCTCTCGGGGCTCACCCTGATTCATGAGGATACCCTCCGGGAGATCAACCGGACCCTGACCTGGCTGATCGGCAACGAAAGCTACCGTAATGTCCAGCGGCTGATCGAGAAAACCTTCTCCATTCTGAAGGCCCGAGCCGACCGGTATCCCCAGACCGCCCTGAACTGTGTGCTGAACATGGGAAAGGGGGTTTACAAAACTGATGAGGGGGAACTGGTCAACTTTTTCATCGAATCCGTGATTTCCTTGGGATTTCAGCTGCCCATGATCGGCGGCGTCGGAAACGACTGGCAGATCCAGGCGAACCAGGCCCATATCCACAACATCCGGGTGTGGCTGGAGCTGATCGAGCTGAATCCCAAATGGTCGACCCGCCTTCTTTCCTGCATGATCATTTACCTGGCAGTCGGGGGTGTGTTCATCAAGGATACCGACCTCTTTCCCCGGGACATCACCCGGTTTCTGAACAGCGACATTGCGCCGGTCTACAACCTGGCCAAACAGCTGTTGCGGATGTTCCCTTCCTTTTTCAACGATATCGGCGCCGAAGGGGACCTGCGGGACATTTCCACCCAACTGGATGAAACCACCCGGCGCAAGGATGTGCTGATCCATTTTTTGCGCAAGCAGAGCCATGTGGAAAGCAGCAACCGGATTGTCGGGTTCATGGAAGCGGTCCTGGTATTCTGGATGACACGGGACAAATCCGTTCTGAAAGCCTATCTGCCGCCTCTGATTTATGACGAGATCGAAGCGGAAGGGCCTTTCGTTGACGGTGTCCATCAGGTGATGACTTGGCTGGTCGCCAAGGGATGGGCCGCTCCCGAGGGTTTTTTGCAGGCCGGCGACAACCGGATCACGACTCTCTGTTCCCAGAATCCGGATCTGAAGCCGGAAGACATCGGCCGGGTGGTCATGCTGGTGAAATTCTATGGACTTTTGCACAACAAGTACAACCCGGATATTCAGGAGATTCACACCTATATCAATCAGTTGGAATCCAAGGCGTTTCCGGGCCTGCAAGAGCTCCGGACCGCGCTGGAGGAAACGAATATCCGCAAAAAAACAGCCATGCTGTTGCGATTTCTGGGGGTCCTTAAGGAACTGATCCTGTCTGACCGGCGCTTCGAGGTCCGGGAGGATATCTACAAGAAGCGGCATTTCACCGTAGACATCCCTTCCATGTACGGGAGTTACCACGAGACCAAGTTCGATGCCCTCAGTCTGACCTTCCGGGTGGAATCCATCGTCAATGTCCTGTTTGAGGAACTGATAGGGCAGATCGATCTGTCCCTGATTACGAAAACCACGATCTATCAGCTCCATGAACTGCTCCGGATGTTCGACCAGGCTCTGAAACTGGACGGGATTCAGTCCGTGGAACTGGAGCGCCAGCTGGATTTTCTGAACCAGTCCCTGGAGGTCCGGGGGTTCACGTTCACCCAGTACCAGGATGTGTTCAAGGGCTTTTCCCAGGCGGTCAAAAACATCATCCACGACTATTTCAACAATGTTCATGAAGAGAACCTGTCCCAGATTTTGAAGAATTTCCCGGCATCCCTGATTCAGAAACGGTATTTGTCCCAGGAACCGGAAGAGGAAGGGGAAAAACGGAACCACCGGATATCGGAGATCTTTTTCCGGGAACGCCTGGTTTTTTCGCCGGGCCTGCAGCAGCTGGACCGGTTTCTGACCATGATTCTGAACGTGCTGTATCATCAGTCGGAAAAGCTCCACAGCGAGCAGCTCCGGCAGCTGCTGCTCTACGACCCGTACCGTGCGATTGCCTCCATCTCGGTCCAGACCGGCCGGACCCCCCCCGGAATCATTCACATCGGCAACAAGGGGGTGAACCTGGTCAAACTGAGCCAATACAGCCTGCCGGTTCCGCCAGGCTTTATTGTCACCACGGAAGTGTTTCGGTGCCAGGAAATCATCGACACCTACCAGCCGGCCCGGCGAAATTTCCAGGAACAGGTGGCCCGGCACATTGCGGCCCTTGAAAAGCAGACCGGCAAGGTGTTCGGAAGCCCCCGGAATCCGCTGTTGTTGTCGGTCCGCAGCGGATCCGCCATCTCCCAACCCGGGATGATGGATACCCTGTTGAATGTGGGGATCAACGAGAAGATCGCCCATGGATTGGCGATCAAAACCGGAAACCCCTGGTTTGCCTGGGACAACTATCGGCGGTTTCTTCAGTGCTACGGCATGGCCATCGGGTTTGAGCGGGATCATTTCGATGCGATTATCGGAAGCTGCAAAAGGGAGCTGGGGGTGCCGCTCAAACGGATGCTGACAGGCGACCAGATGCGCCGGGTGGCACTGGCTTACCGGCAAAGCATCTTGGATGCTGGGCAACCCGTGCTGGACGATCCCATGGAGCAGCTGTATATGACGATCCGTTCCGTGTTCCGGTCCTGGGACTCTCCCAAGGCAAAGACCTACCGCCGGATCATGGGGATTTCCGACGACTGGGGGACGGCGGTCACGGTGCAGTCCATGGTATTCGGCAACCTGTCCCGGCAGTCGGGGACCGGGGTGATTTTCACGCACAATCCCCGCTGGTCCGGGGACCGGATCCGCCTGTGGGGGGATTTCACCATCGGCAACCAGGGAGAGGATGTGGTATCCGGCCTGGTCACCACCCTGCCCATTTCTATTTTTCAGCAGGAAATCGAGACCCGGGACACGGACATCACCTTGGAAACCCATTTTCCGGAGGTGTATATGGCGCTGGAGGACTGGGCCGGACTGCTGATCGAAAAAAAAGGCTGGACACCCCAGGAGATGGAGTTTACCTTTGAAACACCCTCCATCCGGAATCTCTATATCCTTCAGACCCGGGACATGGCCATGCGGGAACGGAAACGGGCCGCCACCTTCCGGCGGGAAGGGCTGGATCCCAAGGGTTTTCTGGGGCATGGAATCGGGGTTAGCGGCGGTGCGATGAGCGGCCGGATCGTGTTTTCCTTGGAGGAGGTGGAACGCTTCCGCCGGGAGTATCCGGAAGATTCCCTGATCCTGGTTCGGGGGGATACGGTACCGGACGATATTCGGGAGATTTTCGCCGCGGACGGCCTCCTGACCGCCCGGGGCGGGTTGACGTCCCATGCCGCGGTGGTTGCGCACCGCTTGGGAAAGACCTGTGTGGTGGGATGTTCCAGCCTGGTTTGCTATGAAAAAGATCAACGATGTGATTTCCAGCAGGTGGCTCTGAAGTCCGGAGACCTGATCAGTATCGACGGACAGGAAGGCTCGGTGTATCGGGGCCGGATCGCGATCGAAGAGCCTTAGGGAGGAAAATAAGGTTATGGAAACGAAAAATCAGCATCAGAATGGTATGAAACTGGGAGTTAACGGGTTCGGCCGGATCGGGAAACTGACGGTCTGGCATCATTGCGCCCGCCGTTCTTTCGAGGAAATTGTGGTCAACATCGGCCGGTCGGCCGGGTCATCCCTGTGCGATATCGGGCATTACCTGGAACGGGATTCGACATACGGATGGTTTCACGGGTATCTGAACGGATGCAATGCCGGGCCGGTCATACACAGCCTGAACGAGACAGACGGCACGATGATGGTCAACGATGTCCGGGTCCGGTTTCTGCGTGCCGCGCGGAACCCGAAGGATATCCGGTGGAAAGACCACGGCGTCCGCCTGGTGGTGGACACGACCGGTCAGTTTTTGGATCCGACCATCGGACCGGCGAATACCGGTGGGTCTCTGCGGGGGCATCTGGAAAGCGGGGCGGAGAAGGTGATTCTGTCCGCGCCGTTCAAGATCAAGGACAAGGGGAAGCCCATGCCCGAGGATGCCGTAACCACGGTGATGGGGATCAACGACAATGCCTATAATCCCCGGAGACACCAGCTTATTTCCAACGCCAGTTGCACGACCACGTGCCTGGCGCATATGATGAAGCCGCTGATCAATGTGTTCGGGCCTAAAAAGATATTGTCTGCGTCCATGGCCACGATTCACGCGTCCACGGGGTCGCAGGCCGTGCTGGACCGGCTGCCCAAGTCCGGTGCCACGGATCTGCGCAAGACCCGGAGCATCATGAACAATATCATCCTGACGACCACCGGGGCGGCCAAGGCGCTAAGTCTGGTGATTCCGGAGATGGAGCAGATCGGGTTCATCGCGGAGTCGGTCCGGATTCCGACATCGACCGGATCCCTGATCATTTTGGTGGTCAATTTTCAGGATGATCTGACACGGGAATCCATCCGGCGGGAGATGATCAACCGGATTTACCGACAGGCCGCGGAGCAGGATCCGCGGGGGTATCTGCATTTTTCCGAAAAACAGAACGTGTCGAGCGATGTGGTGGGGCTGCCACGGGCGGCCGCGATTATCGAGGGACATGAGACCCATACCCGCACGGCCGAGGTGACCATCGATTTGACCCAGGTGCCGGGACTGGATAAATGCCTGACCGCGGCCGGGGCGTCGGTCATCCGGGTGCCGATTACACAGGGGGTCATTTACGGGTGGTACGACAACGAGATGGGGAGCTATGTGAATATTTTGGGGGACCGGACGGTGTCGGTGGCGGAGCAGTTGGTGTAGGGGGGGAGATTATGCTGCCGGCTGAAAGCTGGCGGGTGATGGCCCGCCGTCCCGGGGCG
>CAZTKB010000262.1:0-4672 GCA_964614125.1 uncultured Desulfobacterales bacterium
TTTCCGGCGGGTCACCCCTCTGGCAAGTCATTCCCTCCCCACTGGTGGGGGAGGGTCAGGGTGGGGGGGGTAAAAGCGTGGCAGCCAATCACCTGGCAAACCAATCTCCTATAATCCTTGTAATCTGTGGATAAAAAAAAGAGGGGGAAGCCGTATCGCAGAGAAGAAATCTGTGAAATCGGTGGAAAAAACAACTTGACACAATCCTTCGGTTTATTTATATATGCTGGATTGTTATCAGAAATCAGGGGAGAATGTTTACCGTGAAAAAATACACTGTCAGCGCAAAACCAACGGATAATCAAGGAATGTGGTATGTTGTCGATGCCAGCGACATGGTTCTGGGACGATTGGCATCCCGCATCGCCTCCCGGCTTCGGGGAAAAACCAATCCGATGTTCACACCCCATGTGGATACAGGAGACTTTGTTGTCGTCGTCAATGCCGAAAAAATCCGGCTGACCGGAAAGAAGCTGAGCCAGAAGATGTACTATCGGCACAGCGGATATCCGGGTGGCTTGAAAGAAATCAACGCGGAAAAACTCCTGCAAAAACGCCCCGAAGACCTGGTGAAATTCGCGGTCAAGGGAATGCTGCCCAAAAACAGCCTGGGGCGGAAGTTGCTGTCCAAACTGAAAGTATATGCCGGATCCTCTCATCCGCACGAGGCGCAGCAGCCCCGGGAATTCCCGGTCGCGTAAGGATGGCATCCGGCCGGGTGTCTGGTTTTCCCGTGGAAACCGGAACCGCATAACGGTCACTACCGAAACTGAACAGATTGTCGGGGAATTTTATGGAAAAAGAAGTTTCTTACTATGCAACGGGAAGACGAAAATCCTCCATCGCCCGGACTTGGCTGAAACCCGGAAAAGGTACCATTACCGTCAACGACAAGGCGGTCGACGAATATTTCCCGGTTCCGGCGGCCCGATACACCATCAACCAACCGCTGGTTCTCACCCAAACTCTGGGATCCTATGACGTCATGGTTCGGGTTCTCGGCGGCGGGACTTCCGGCCAGGCGGGAGCGATTCGCCATGGAATCACCCGGGCCCTGATGCAGGCCAACCCGGAATTGCGGCAGATGCTGAAAAAAGCGGGGTTTGTCAAGCGGGATCCGCGGGCCAAGGAACGAAAGAAATACGGGCAGCGGGCGGCTCGGGCAAGATTCCAGTTCTCCAAGCGGTAATCTTCCCGGTTATACCTTCCATCTGTTTGTCACCGGAACCCGCAGGCCGACCGGTTCGGCCTGCGGGTTTTTGTTGTGCGAACGTCCGCTTCGATTATTTCCGGGTCACCTTTTCCGGAAACAGGGTCAGTGGCACCATCCCTTCCCGGGTCACCAGATGGGTGTTTTCGATCCCCACCACCCCCTTGCCCGGATAGATCAGCTTGGGTTCCAAGGCGATCACCATATTTTCTTCGATGGCCATTGACTGGCCTTTTGCCAAAAACGGGTACTCATCCAGTTCCAGTCCCACCCCGTGTCCGATAAACCGGATCCGGTCGGCTCCCGACCCCATGAAATGGTCCGCATATCCCCATTCTGCGGCTATGGCTATGGCCTGGTCATATATCTCTCCCGCGACGGCTCCCGGACGGACAACCTCTCGAAGGCAGGCCTGGAGGCGCAGCATATCCTCATGGGCCCGCATCAGGTCATCGGGCAGGTTGCCGATACAGAATATGCGGGTGGCATCCGAGATGTATCCGTCGGCCGCGAAGACATAATCGATCAGAACCGGCTCATTCGGCTGGATTCGACGGAACCCGGGCCCTTGGGCGATTGCGGGACTGAGCCCCTTCCCGCCGGTCGGGGAGGATAGATAGCTGGGCACGGCCGCATCCGGACCGGATATCAAATGTCCGTAAAAGAGTTCGCTTCCCCACAGCCGCATTCGCACCATTCCCTGATGTCCCAGGCTGCGGGCATGGGCTTCGATAGCACCGGCCAGCTCTACTTCCGTCATTCCGGCGGTCAGAATCTCTTGTGCGTATGCAAAAACCCGGTCGCTTCCGGCCGCGGATTTCCGGATTTTGTTGATTTCATAGACCGATTTGACGGATCGTATGGTCCGTATCTCCGGTGAGATATCCACGATCTTGGTTGGTTGGAAGAGATCCCGGATTGTCAGAAAGAGTTGGGCCGGAATAACGTCCATCTCCAGGCCCATGTTCCGGTATGGGTATAGGCCGAGATCCCGAAGGATCCCTGGAATTTTTCCAGGATTGGACAAGGGGACGATGGTGCGGATGCCGGATTCCGTTCGTGCTCTTTCCAAGCTCTTGCGGACCATGAGCACCGGTTCCCCTGATGCCGGAATCCACAAAAACGATTGCTGGATCGTACCGGTAAAATAAAAAAGATCTACCGGCTGGGCAACCAGCGCGCCGTCGGCCGGTAATTCCTGGAGATATTTTTGAAACCGGCTGATCCGGGTTTCCAGTTCGCGATACGGGGTGACAGGGATGTCGTGGGTTTGGGGTTCACGATTCATCGGCAGGCTCCTGTGGGAACTGTTGAATCATTTCGGCGATTGTCCAGCGAATTTTTCCGATGAAACCGGTGAGAGTGCGGGCGTCTCGTTCGATTTCCGCCAGACGGACATAGATCGGAGTGCGATCCAGGGAAACATAAGGCGATTTTCCGCATTGGCGAAGGAAATCCTGGCATCCCGAGCCTAGGATTCTGCCTTTTCCAGGGCGAACCAGCTCATGGGGGAGGCCATGGAGGCGGCAGATCATGGGCCGGTAATCATAGAGACAGCAGCGGCCATCGAAATTCAGGGGGCACCAGCCGTTTTGGCCGGGGTTCGGCCATCCGGCCGCACGCCGGTGGATCTCCCGGCGGATGTCGGAATCGAGCCGCAACATTCCCTGGTTCAGGCAGCTGAATTCGACGAGGGTGTGGTGGTAGAACACGCTCCGGCAACAGTTGTCCGTACATCCCGAACATACAAAGCCATACTGTTGGGCTACTTCCTCCCATACACGGTCCATCTCCCGATACAGGTCATGCTGCCGGGAGAGGATGGATACGCCGGCAGCGGAGTCGGAGGAGATTGGGAGGGGATGCATGGGGTGCCCTTATACCGTCGGTGATGGAAAAAAGATCTTGGAGTAGAGATTCAGGGCACACCGGTCGGTCATGCTGGCGATGAAGTCGCAGACATTCCGGTCATGGGAGGGATCGCAGCAGCTGAACCAGGCCATTTCCGCAGCGGCCTTCTCCCGATTGAAGATGCCGGGGGTTTCCATGAAACACTCGTAGAGTTCGGAAAGGATTTTTTTGGCCTTGATGAATTCGTTGTGCACCCGCTCCGATCGGTAGACATTCTCGTATAGGAAGGCCCGCAGGGTGGACATGGCCTCGTAGACGGGGTCGCTCATTCGGAGCACCAGTTCCCCCTCCTGGGTTTCGCTGGAAAAGACGAGGTCCCGGATCATGGAGGTCGCCCGTTGGGAATGGGTTTCCCCTAGAATCCGTACACAGGAAGGGGGTACCTGGTCCGCCTGTATCACGCCGCTGCGGATGGCGTCATCTAGGTCATGGTTCAGATAGGCCATAATATCCGCGATGCGTACAATACGTCCTTCGTAGGTGACGGCAAGTTCTGCGGGATCGTCGGGAATGATTTTGCCGTATCCCTTGGAATGTTTCCGTATACCGTCCCGGACTTCGAAGGTCAGGTTCAGTCCTCTCCCCTTGTTTTCAATCTGTTCCACCACCCGGACGCTTTGTTCGTTATGGCAGAATTCCGGAGAATAGATTTCCCTCAAAGCCATCTCACCGCTGTGTCCAAAGGGGGGATGCCCCAAGTCATGCCCCAAGGCGATAGCCTCGGTCAGGTCTTCGTTTAACAGCATGGCCCTGGCGATATTCCGGGCCATCTGGGAGACCTCCAGCGTATGGGTGAGGCGGGTACGATAATAATCACCGAGAGGAGCCAGAAATACCTGGGTTTTGTATTT
Source organism: uncultured Desulfobacterales bacterium (assembly GCA_964614125.1). Taxonomy (GTDB): domain Bacteria; phylum Desulfobacterota; class Desulfobacteria; order Desulfobacterales; family Desulfatirhabdiaceae; genus UBA4064. The sequence goes on from CAZTKB010000262.1 coordinate 3,973, forward strand.
CAGCCGCCGGAATGCGTTGGAATAAACAATCCGGTCCCGGTCGACCTGAAAGGCGCTTCGAATGGAACAGGGCTCTTCCGGCCGTTCGCGGCCGAGCGTTTCTGAGCTCAGGCAGGCAAACGGCGAAAGAAACGCCTCTTCCCGTTTTTCGAGTCTTTCCCGAATGGTCATTCCGTACCAGTTCTCCCCTCCGCCGGGCGGAAGTTGGGTTGCGATTCGTGGGGTATTTATGGATTATAATGGCAAAAAATTATTTTACAGGAAGTTGGTGAGAAAATCAAGAAAATGGGGGTAAGTTGCTGCCGGGTGAAAGCTGGGGGAAAAAAGGAAAAAGAAAAAGGAATGAATGGATTGGATAGTTTGGTGGGGCGGTTAATATTTCTAGAGAAACTGCCGGTTGGGTGGGGTCGGGCTGATATTTTTTTGGATTATCCACAGAAACCACAGATTAAGGGAGATTATGCTGCCGGGTAAAAGCCGGGGAATAAAGAAAAGAAAATAGGGTTGTGTAGGGAAACGGGGGAAGGGGGGGGTGAAGGGGCGACCGGAGGTCGGCCATCTTCCGAAGGGGGATATGTGGGAGTGGTTGGATTTGGGGGTGACGGCCCGCCGTCCGGGGGTGGCTTGTCAGGTGTCCGGCGAAGGTGCCCGCCGTCCCGGGGCGACCTATCCCGCTTTCCCTGGGAAAAGAACTCGGATG
>CAZTKB010000263.1:0-4635 GCA_964614125.1 uncultured Desulfobacterales bacterium
CAGTCGGCCAGAACCAGACATCAGCACCGGCATTTTCATGAGAGATCAGAATACTGTCGCCTGGGCCGGAAGCAGCCGGTTTGATCCATGCGGATGGAATACCGGCAGGAGTCAGCTCCCCCCAGAGAAACTGCATATCTTCGGGGTTGGGTACCATTCCCGTTTTTCCGGCAGACATCCGGTGCCAGGCAATGGAGTTGTTGACCAAGACCGATTCCGGAGCATGCCTGCCGTTCACAACCGGGCCGATCCAGGTATCACCGAACAGCCAGAGTATCCGGCCGTCCTCCAGATCAACGGTCTGCACCGCATCCGCTCCGGCCCAGCCGTCGTTTCGCTCGAAAACCCGGTCCCAGGCGGGATCCGGAATGACTGTCACCGGTCGCAAGGATTCGCGACAGGGGTGACACGAGGAAATCAGGAGCAGCAGCAGGATGCATCCGGCTGCTGCCAGAGGCAGCCAAGATCTCCGCGTCCTGAGACAGCCACGAGTTCCGGGCATCATCCTTTCAGATCCTGTCATCCTCTCGGGAACCGTTCGGCTATACCGTTTTTCCCTGTTGGGAGGCAGGCCATTATCATCGAAAGAGCTTTCCCGTGATTTCAGCCACATGCCTTCCCTGAAACCGCGCCGCGTTCAATTCGTTTTCTGTAGGCATCCGCTCTCCCTGACCCCCTGCGATCGTGGAAGCGCCGTAGGGAGATCCCCCCGTAATTTCCGAAACAACCATCTGGCCGGCAAATGAATAAGGCAGCCCGACAATCAGCATGCCATGGTGGAGAAGATTGATATGAAAGCTCAGAATAGTCGATTCCTGGCCGCCATGCTGCGTGGCGCTGCAGGTAAAGACGCTTCCCACTTTTCCGATCAGAGCTCCTTTGGCCCACAGCCCGCCGGTGGCATCCAGGAACTGCCTCATCTGGCCGCACATATTTCCGAATCGGGTGGGAGTCCCGAAGATGATCGCATCCGCTTCAGCCAAATCTTCCACACTGCAAATCGGTATATGGGAAAGCTTTTTCTGTGATTCCAGCGCCCCCATTTTTTCCAGCACTTCTTCCGGCAGCGTTTCCGGCACCCGTTTCAACCAAACCTCAGCTCCCGTTACCTCTTCCACACCTTCCTTGACCGCTTCCGCCATCCGATGAATATGCCCATACATGGAGTAGTAAACAATCAGTATTTTCATCATTTCCTCCCTGGTATCCATTGTTTTTTGCCAATTGGGTAAGCTTTGGAAACCTGTTCCCGGGATAATCCGTCATCTGTCCCATATCCGTTATCAGTCATTTATTTATCAGATACCTCCGATTGAATGGCCTGGGGTTCGAAGCATGAGGGTTGAATCCGTATGGCATAGATTTCAATGATCCGACTGTTTTCTGGTAGGGTGATATCATCGATGGAATGAGAAATCATCGGTGCACAGACCCGAAGATTTGTTTGATATGCCGGAAATAGGCATCGGTAAATTGCATGTTCAATACCCAGAGCGTATAGATTTTTTCCTGGAAATCAGGGTTATCCTCGGCGTACAAAACCGGAAACAGTAGAACGGGGAATATCTCCTGCTCGCAGAATCCGGACAGATACCGAATGGCGGACTTCAGGAACTCCGGAGTCAATCCGTCGGGATCCAGAACAAAAATTTTCATGCAATTGGTCAAATCCGACAGATTCAAACCGACATCCGACACATTGATCATAAAAATGGCTTTGAGATCATCTTGTTCAAAAAGGGAAAACAGATACCGTTTGCGCTTGTATCCGAGCCTGGCGTACTCCTGATGAAGACATGTCTGCTCGGAACTTCCAGGAAGAAGATCCAAAGCATCCAGGACCAGTCCACTCGAATGATATTCGTAGAATGCAAAGAGTTCCTCCAGATCTTTTCCTTGGGTTTCTTTGATTTTCCAGGTTCGCGGCAGATCCAGAGCTGAACTCGTGGTTCTGGATCGGTGAAAATACAGGAAATCATCCACGGAACATCCCTGCGGGTTCCCGATGGCCTTTGCCGCTCCACCGAATACGTGCTGGGGAAACCGGTTTTCCGGACGGAAATAACACATAAGAAATTTCATGTGAATGGAATAGATGTTGTGGGAGTCATTCACGAAGCGTCCGATCTGATCCAGAACCACAACACCCGCTCGGGATGACACCGATCTATTGGCGGCGTAATGATGAATGAGCCAGGTTTCCTGATAAAAACGGAGCATGGCCATATGGCCGAGGATCTGATTCTTATCCTGATAAATGAAGTGCCTGGCAATCGAAGGGCTCTGTGTATATAGTTTTTCGTATGTATCCTTGATTTGGTCTTTGTTGGCCCGAATGAATTCGTATTTGTGGGGATAAATGAACCCGGTTTCAAAGAAGAAATGCCACAAATCATCCATGTTCACTTCGTTACAGATATACGTCCGCTCATTTCTGGCCTGCTGAAGAATTCCAAGGAGTTTCATGTGTTGCTGAATGTCCATATCCAAAATTGCAAGGCCGCAACGTACCATGTTTTTATTATCGGAGCTCTCCGGATTCCTGCGGTGGATCACCTGTGCACGGCAGGAAAGGGACACACCTCCCGCGAAATTCAGGGAAACCTGGGGAATGATCATTCCTGGAAGAAGAACCGATCTGTGTGGGCTTTCCAAAACAGAAAATCCGCTTCCGGAAAGACTGTCCACTTTGAGATCGATTCTTTTGTGGGTGAAAGGGTGTCGGAACACAACCGTCGGAGTTGGAACCAGCGCCTGTCTGGGACTTCGAAATTCCTTGGGGCTATAGCGGTGTATGTTCTGCACCATTGGAGTTAGAACCAATTTACCATCGATTGGATCCGCCAATTGGCTCGCAATTCGGCATTCGCCGGTGTAATACACCTCGTTGTCACGATGGAGGACGATTTCCACCGGATTGTCCGGGTTCATCCAGGAAAATGTCTGCGGTGAAACGGCTGTGACCTGCACATAAAAGAAAGATGGGTTGAATGCGATCAGCTTTCCAGGGAAAATCGCGCCGAACTGGATTAACTGGATCTGAATCCGGCTGCACCAGTAAACACCCGGTCGGGTGGTAGTAATCTCAGTACACATCGGGGGCAAAACGAAACAAACACCTGTTTCGTTCAAGGCTACCGCCTCCGGTTCCACCTGATAGGTTTTCACGCCGTCGGAAAAAACAAAATCATCGAATTTCAGCTTGCTCAGCTTATGAAGATTCTCCAGAGGGTCATACCAGACACAGTTCAGGCTGCTTCCGATACAGTTCTGAGGATATGCCGGAATTCGAACAACAAAATTGTATCGAAGATGGGTGAAATTGACATATATGATTCCATTTTGAAAATTGATATAATTTAGTTTATCGATCAATTTCTTCAGCGGAATCTCTTTTCGAACAGAGACAGAGGTATTTTCGAGAGCCCCATCCATCAATGGAAATATGTTCGATTTGGAAAGCATGCGAAGGTCAGAAGAAGTTCGAATTAACGGAAACATAGGTGCACCATCTTCCGATCGTATGACTTACTGGGAATCGGCGGCAATGCGGTCGCTCGAATGATCTCGACTACAGATCGTCCCAAATTGGCAAGAGACAGGCGTGCGTGCAAGCAATATATTCTAATAACATCTTGAATTTCAAACAGTTGCCGAATGAAACTTGACAACGAATAAGGGCGCTTATTTCGTTAATTCGATAACCAATCGAAATGTTATACGATTAGGTTATACCAAAATCTGTATCATAGAAAAAATCTTTGTTCAACGAATCTTCCATACCAATCACGAAAACAAGGCAAAATTTAAGTGGACCGATATGACAGCTTTACACAGCTCCAATACGAGGAAGAGGAAAATACGGATTATCGTATTCGCTGGCGCCCCGGCAGCTCAGGAGTACTGATTATGAGCATCCATGGTGGAAACATCGAACCCGGTACCACGCAGATCGCAGACGCCCTTGCGGGACAGGATCACTCATTTTACTCATTCGAAGGGATTAAACCCCGCGACAATCTGTCCCTCCACATCACCAGCACCCGATTTGATGAACCCAGGGCATTGGAGTTGGTCTGCCTCTCTGAAATCATCATTTCCATTCACGGTTGCAAGAATCCGGAGCCGCTGATCTACGTCGGCGGACTGGATCGGGAGATCATTCAACGGATACGGATCGAACTGGAGAAAGTCGGCATAAACACCGCGGAGTGTTCCGAATCGTCCTTCAGCGGGGAAGCTGAGGCCAATATTTGCAATTTATGCGGGAGGGGTATGGGGGTTCAGCTCGAACTGAGTAGCGGATTGCGGCATCTCCTGTTCCGAGACCTGTCCGAGCCCGAAAAAGGCCGATACTATCCGACCGAACTGCTTGAACGATTTATCGATGCCATTCAACGCGCCATCCGGCCATATGTGGAAATATATCGGGAAACAACCCCCTTGCCCGGAACAAATGGATGGTGAACCAAGCGATTCTCCGATCCCAAGCAACCGGTTCCCGGCACATTACATCCGCCCCTTTGTTTAATCTCTCAGCCCACATCCCCACCGGCCAAAGACCTTGGTGCTACAGAGGGTTTCGCTGCATTACAGCACTGTTCGGGTAGTCGTATTCCTCGGAATATCAGATAT
>CAZTKB010000264.1:0-1672 GCA_964614125.1 uncultured Desulfobacterales bacterium
AAAGAAAGCGGGATCGGTCCCCCGGGACGGCGGGCTGTTCATCCGCATTGCCGAAACAGGCTAGCCGAAGTAATAGTGGCTTGTCCCGCTTTTATACCCCCCCACCCTGGCCCTCCCCCACCCGGGGGGAGGGAAAAATTATTACCCCTGTCCATTCTCTGCTGAGGAAGCAGAGAATGAGCCGCCCGGATCGGTCGCCCCCCCTTTTCCTCCCATGGTCCCAGACCTGGAACTGCCCGATCTGAAAAAAAGAGTTGATTTCACCAGCCGATCTGATAGAATTTACAAAAATGTAATTTTTATCCTGAAATTTCGACCGTCGCCGCATTGGCCCATCGAAAGCAACGCCTGTCATGAAACGTATTGAAGACGTAACCCTGCTGTATGAAATCAGCAAGGCCCTGAATGAGTATCTGGACCTGAGAAAATCCCTTTACAAGGTTCTGGATATTCTTTCCACCTCCATGAACATGATCCGGGGTACCGTAACAATCCTCAACCCCCTGACCGGAGAAATCTCAATCGAGGTGGCCCACGGACTTTCCCGCTCCACCATGGAACGGGTAAAATATAGGCTGGGGGAGGGCATAACCGGCCGTGTCATCGAATCCGGCAAAGCTGTCACCATCCCGCAGATCAGCAAGGAACCGCTTTTTCTGGACCGGACCCAAACCCGAAAAACCAAGCCGGACCAGGAAATATCCTTCATTATTGTCCCCATTAAAAATGGGAGCCAGGTGATCGGCGCACTGAGTGTCGACAGGTTCTATGACCCCTTCTATCCATTGAAAGAGGGAGAAAAACTACTGGCCATCGTCGCCACCATGATTGCCCGGCACGTCATCAATATCGAGACGATCCGCCTGGAAAAAGATCAGCTCAAGGAAGAAAACCAACGGCTGCGCAATCAATTGGAACGGAAATACAGTTTCAGCAACATTGTGGGAAACAGCGGCCGCATGCGGGAAGTGTTCCAAATGATCGCCCATGTCTCCAAAAGTAACGCGACGGTTCTGATCCGGGGAGAGAGCGGGACTGGCAAGGAATTGGTGGCCAACTCGGTGCATTACAATTCCTACCGAGCCAAAGGGCCGTTCATCAAGGTAAATTGCGCGGCTCTTCCGGCCAACCTGATCGAAAGCGAACTGTTCGGACATGAAAAAGGAGCGTTTACCGGAGCTGTCAAGCAAAAACTGGGGAAATTTGAACTGGCCCACAAGGGAACCATTTTTCTGGACGAGATCGGATCCATCAGCTTGGATGTCCAGTCCCGGTTGCTGCGGGTTCTCCAAGAGCGGGAACTGGAACGGGTCGGAGGGCAGAAAACCATCAAGGTTGATGTCCGGGTGATCGCCGCCACCAACAAGAACCTGGAGCAGGGTGTGGAGGAAGAAACCTTTCGGGGAGACCTCTACTACCGGCTGAATGTCTTTCCGATATACATGCCTCCGCTGAGAGAGCGGAAAACGGATGTTCTGCTGCTTGCCGACTATTTCCTGGAAAAATATTCCAAAGAAAACCACAAGGACATCAAACGTTTTTCGACACCCGCCATCGACATGCTGATGAATTACCACTGGCCGGGCAATGTCCGGGAGCTGGAAAACTGCCTGGAACGCGCGGTGCTTCTCTGTGAAGAGGGCGTTATCCACAGCTATCACCTTCCCCCGAC
>CAZTKB010000264.1:1772-4625 GCA_964614125.1 uncultured Desulfobacterales bacterium
CCCGCTCATTGCCGAGGGGGATTCGGTTTTGGATATCGGCTCCGGTGGCGGCTTTCCCGGTATTCCCCTGGCCATTCTCCTGCCGTCGATCCGGATGACTCTGATGGATTCCAACCGAAAAAGGGCCAACTTCCAGCGGCAGATCATCCGATTGCTGAAACTGAAAAACGTTTGTGTTGGGGAAGGCAGAGCGGAATCCTTTCACAGACATCCAGATTATGCCAATAGCTACGACATCGTGATTTCCCGTGCCTTTTCCGCCCTATCGCCCTTTGTCCAAATCGCCATTCCGTTTCTTGGCAATCGGGGGAAAATTCTGGCGATGAAAGGAAGCGTGTCGATCGAGGAATGTGAATGCGCTATTCAGGGGGTTCCTTTGTCCCCGGAAAAACAACCGGTCGTCCACAATCTGTTGCGCTACCGCATCATATCGTATATATTGCCAGTTTTTAACGTCAGGCGGAGCATTGTCGTTTTCGAACGCTGAACGCGGTACATCGCAAGGGAGTCGATATGGAGGAACTATTTCAAGGTATTATCGGATTTCAGGCAGGGCACGCCATCATGTTCGGCATCGCCTTTATCCTGATCTATCTGGCTATCGCCAAGGAATACGAACCGATGCTGCTTTTACCCATCGGTTTCGGTGCCATCATGGCCAATATCCCATTTTCGTCCGCCGTCGGCCACGACGGATTTCTGACGGTTCTGTACGGTTTTGGGATCAAGACGGAGCTCTTCCCCATCCTGATTTTCATTGCCGTGGGCGCCATGATTGATTTTTCTCCCTTGTTTCAAAATCCCTTCATGCTGTTTTTCGGAGCCGCCGCCCAGTTTGGTATTTTCGCCACCATGATGGTATCTTTGATGCTCGGATTTGATTTAAAAGAAGCGGCTTCGATCGGAATCATCGGAGCCGCCGACGGACCGACGTCCATCTATGTAGCTTCCAAATTTGCGGAAAACCTTCTGGCCCCGATTTCGGTCGCCGCCTACTCCTACATGTCCCTGGTGCCGATCATCCAGCCCCCGGTCATCCGCATGCTCACCTCCCGCAAGGAACGGTTGATCCGCATGCAGCACCATGACACAAAAGTCCCCAAAATGGTCAAAATTCTTTTTCCGATCGTAATCACCATTATCGCCGGTATCATCGCCCCCATCGGCGTAGCCCTGGTCGGCGCCCTTATGTTCGGGAACCTGATCCGGGAGTGTGGAGTTCTGGACCGGCTATCCTCCTCGGCTCAGAATGAGCTGGCGAGCCTTGTCACCCTGCTGCTCGGAATCACGATCGGGTCCACCATGTCGGCCGATCGGTTTATCCAATTGGATACGCTCATGATTATGGCTATGGGTTTGGTGGCATTCATCTTCGATACGGCCGGCGGGGTGATGTTTGCGAAATTCATCAACCTGTTTTTGAAACACAAAATCAACCCCATGGTGGGTGCCGCGGGAATTTCGGCCTTTCCCATGTCGGCACGGGTGATTCACCGGATGGCGCTGAAGGAAGATCCGACCAATTTCATCCTGATGCAGGCAGTAAGCGCGAACGTCGCCGGGCAGCTGGGTTCTATCATAGCCGGCGGCCTCTTACTGGCGCTGGTTCCGGCGCTATTGTTGAAATGATTGCAGGCGCGGGAAGGGGAAGTTATGGATAACAATCTGATATCGCTAGGATTACAGGCATCGTTGTACGGGATGGGCGGGGTGTTTTTGGTGTTGATTCTGTTTTATGCCATCACCAAGGCCATGATGGCGTTTTTCCAGAAGCGGGAGAAAAACAATTCTTCCGATGCGCAATCTTCGGTGTAGATGCATTTCTCCGGGCGGGCTCTTTCTTTACCCGCCCGGCAATTCACCGGGCAATCATGGCCCGCATCATATCCGCTGCGTTTTCCGCATGATCCGAGATGCTGCCCATATACTGAACCAGTTTGGTCAGATGAAAGGCAGAAGTTGGATTTTCGAAATCATAAGACAGAAAATCGCTTTTCAGCTTCCGTTCCACCATATCTGACTGGGATTCGAAATCCCGAATCTGGCGGATGGCGTATTTGACCAACTCCCGTTGTTTTTCCGAATAGCTCTGAAAATACAGGTCCGCGGTCTTGACCAGCGGATACATGGAACTGACCACATCCACCACCTTTTCCACCATGAACAGCAGATCGTCCACGAATTCGTCCGGAACCATGGTTTTTCGGTAAGAAAGCCAATGAAGGGCATTCTGAATCCCGTCCAGCATTTTGTCCTGTTCTCGGAGATACCATAGAAGTTGAAATTTATCCACGGGCAACAGGATATTCCGGGGCAGGTGCCCCCGGATATTTCGTTTGATTTCATCACCCCGGTGTTCGATCCGATTGACCTGGTTATGAAAGTTCTCGAAATCCTCCGGAGAATCGTCCAGATACGCCAGGACCGCCTGCTGAAAAGGTCGGCCGCTGTCCCGAACCAGTTCGGCATGTTTCACCAGATTTTCAAAAGGGGACTTACGGAACAGGGACAACAAAGCGGTACGCATGACGCCTCCTGAAATTACAGAAAGATCGATTTGAGAATCAAAAAGAATATAATGGTGGGAATTGCTGATAACGGCAAGGTGATCACCCAGTACAACATGATATTCCAGACCACCTTGAAATCCACGGCGGAAACCCCTCCGCAAAGCCTGACACCCACCACCGATCCAACAGCCGCATGGGTGGTGGAAACCGGAAGCCCCATTTTGGATGCCAGCAGAACCGAGGTGGCCGTCCCGAAGTCAACGGCAAACCCCCTCGAATTATTCAACACCGTGATCTTATGGCCCACGGTTTCGATCACCCGGTATCCCCAGGTGAAAACACC
>CAZTKB010000265.1:0-4620 GCA_964614125.1 uncultured Desulfobacterales bacterium
CCTCAGAAAGGAATGGTGCTGCTGGTGACCCTCACGGTAATCGTGATGCTTCTCGGAGTCACCATTACCGGGAATTGGAAAGCTCGGTATGCGGTGAATGCCTCAGAAATTTCCGGCCGCAGGCTTTTTTTGATCCAAATGGCAGAAGCCGGACTCCATGCGGCCATGGCCCTTCTGGTTCACGATCGGTCCCACTCTGAAATCGATTCGGTACAGGAAGATTGGGCCGATTCCAACCATCTGAATACGCTTTTCCAGGATCTGGTATTTGAAAACGGGAAATTGCAGGTGGCCATTCACGATGAAATGGGGAGGTTGCCGATCAATGCCCTGGTCTCCCAACCGGATGGGAAGACTTTTCAGACATCTTCGTACCGCATTTGGCAACGTTTTTTGGAACAAGCAGCTTCCAGGTTGGAAACGGCGATCGATCCGGACATGATTCTGAATTCGATGAAAGACTGGATGGACTCGGGAGACGGAGAGGCGATAACCGGCCAGACCGGTGCGGAATCTCAATATTACATGGAACTGTATCCTCCATATCCGTGCAAGAACGGCCCGATAGACCACCCCTTGGAACTGTTACGGATCCGTGGATTCACGGATACTCTCTTCCATGGAAACGATTTACAACCAGGCATACAACCTTTTATCAATGCCATCCGTGAAACTCTGGTTCCCGGCCGTTTCGGCAAAATCAATATCAATACCGCGGATTCGGAAGTGTTGGCTGCGATTCTTCCTCCTCACAAAAGCGAATCAGCCCGGGAAATGGTCGAATACCGAACCGAAAAGTCCGAAAACGTTTTTGTCCATGATCTTTCCAATCCCCTGTGGTATAAGCAGATACCCGGTTGGGAAGATGTTGTGATCCCCTCCTCCTGGGTCACGCTTTCCAGCGATGTGTTCCGAATTGTTATCGTTGCCAGAACAGAAGTTTCCACCCGGACCCTGACAGCTGTCATCATCCGGGAAAAAGACTCCGATTCCGGAACCTATCACTGCCGTATTCTATACCGGGAATCCGACTTCTGAAACTCGTTGGACGAAACACACCGCAATGACTGCACCCATCATTGGAATAGACATTCACCATACTGGCGTTTCCGCCGTATTGCTGCAGATCGGATTTCGCCGGATCGAACTTCAGCAAACCGCTGCCATCCAATTTTCTGAAACGCCTGATATCCCGGCGGCTGTCACACGCTGTCTCGATACTCTCTCCGAAAAATGCTCTATTATTGGGGCTTCTGCAGCGGTTTCGATTCCATCCGGGGATGCCTTTTATCGGAACCTGGAGTTACCGTTTTCAAAAAGCCAGGATATCGAAAAAATTTTACCGTATGAACTGGACTCCGTCCTTCCGTATTCAACCGACCAATTGAGCTGGGACACCCAAATTATCCGAAAAAGTATGGGACGGTGTACCCTGCTGACCATTTCCGTACTCCGAAACCGGATCGCCGAGATTCTTTCGGCCGTGCAACCGTACCGACTTGCTATACGCCGGATCCTGTCCGGGCTTTTTTTCATGGGTATCGTCAGACAGCATCTGGCCGAGACCCCCCCGGCCTGGATGGTGGTGGACCAGAATGGGAACGTTCTCTCCTTATGCGTGACCGTCGATGGCCGGATCAGTATGATGCGCAGCATTTCCCTAGGGAAACAGGCCCATGATTTATCGAATGAAATCTCACGCGAAATACACCATACCTTGCTGACCGCCGAACAGTTCTTGGGCAGACCGGTTGAAATCGAATGTGTATTCCTAAACCGGGAAGACCAATCCACCCAGTCGGTCGGCCTGGAACACCCTCATTTTTCGTCCGTTTTCCCGGATGTTCGTGTGAAGTCACTGGATTTGTTTTCCGGAAACCGATGGTTCCAAACACCCGCCGCCCCCTTCGTTTGGGACCCGGCATACATGAATCGAGCCATGGCTGGAGCATTGATACTGGCCAAACGATTCCCCAGCCCGGATTTGCGCGACCATTCCGGATCCTTATGGAATAGTTGGCGGGATTACCGCTCTCGTTGGAAAGAAATCGCCCTGTTGGGAACCGCCGCCTTGTCGTTGGGCGGTCTTGGAACCTGGGTGGATATTTCGGTGCAACAAAACAAACTCGACAGGTTGGACCATACAATACAGCAGCGATTTTTGGAGGTATTTCCCGCTGGTACTCCGATGATCAATCCGGTCGAACAAGTGGACTCGGCTATCCGGGAAATGGCCAGAAATGAGTTGCTCCAAACCGGCCCGACCGGATTTTCCGTGCTGGAGACATTGAAGGCGATCAGCGCCGGCGCCGCCCCCGAAATGAACATCACGATCCGAAGGCTTGGGTATGCCAAACACCGGGTCCAATTAAACGGAATTGCCTCTGATTTCGATACCGTCTATGCGTTTCGCAAACGAATGGAACAAAACAAGCTGTTTGAAACGGTGACACTGGTTTCTTCCCATCAGGACAAGGCGGAAAACCGGATACATTTTGTCATGGAATTGACACCCCGCCTGAAATCTCCCGAATGACACGTTCCCGTCCGAGTACCGGCAGCAATCGAATCGTACTTTCGGCGGGAAGGCCAAACGGGAGTAACCCGTCCCCAATTATTTCAAGTATTGCTCTGTTCCGGAATCTATGGTAGAAGACAGTCCAAATTGGTATCCATCGACAATCGGGGCGTGGCGCAGCCTGGCAGCGCGCCTGCTTTGGGAGCAGGAAGCCGGAGGTTCAAATCCTCTCGCCCCGACCACCTGCACCCGGCAGGTAACGTCTCCACCCGTGTCGGCAATTTGTTCGCTATTCCGGATGCGCATGATCACCATGTACGCTTGCCCACCCTGCCCCCTGATGTTCCGCGAGCTCTGAACGCTTTGTATTAACACGCTGCGCCCCCGTCGCCTGTTGGGCTGGAGAATCTCAAATAATTGAAATTTTTAGAAATTTTATTACCAGCAATCAGCGGTATTCTGATGACCGCTTCCTTTCCGCAAATAGGAATTCCGGAAATCGCCTGGATCGCCTTTGTTCCGCTCCTGATTTCCCTTTCGAAATCCGGCGGTTTTTTCGCGTTTCGAATGGGGTGGATTACCGGGGTGGTCCACTATCTCTCGCTGTTGTACTGGCTTGTTCATACTCTGGTGGAATTCGGCCATATTCCGACCGTTGCCGCCTGGGGGATCCTGGCCTTGTTTGCGGGATATCTTGCTCTGTTTCCGGCTGTGTTTTCCCTGTTCGCCTCCCGGGTGTTTCGGGGGCATCCGATCGGATTTCTCGTGATTCCATCAGCCTGGGTTGCTCTGGAATATGTCCGCTCGACCTTTCTGACCGGATTTCCGTGGGAGTTGATGGGGAATTCTCAATTCCTCCGGCTGGAACTGATTCAAATCGCCGATATTACAGGAGTCTACGGTATCTCCTTTTTGATCGTCGGCGTCAATCTGGCCTTGTTTTTGGCAGCCGCTTGGATCGTGCCCGGATGGTCGGGGATATCACCACGCGGTTCTATGGTGGTCACATCCACACTGGTTACCGCCGGTTTGCTCGTTGCAGTCCTAGGCTATGGATCCTGGCGAATGGGATCCATCCACCGGATAGCCGATTCCGCTGAGGTCATCCGAACAGCCGTGATTCAGGGTAATATCAACCAGGCGGATAAATGGACCCCCGGGAAACAGGTTGGAACATTGGAGAAATATTTTTTGTTGTCCCAATTTTCCGATCCGAATCCGCCGGAGCTGATCGTATGGCCGGAAACGGCTGCGCCGTTCTATTTCGGCCACCATGCCGAACTCACCGCCATGGTCACGGAAGGAGTCCGGAAAACCGGCGCCGCCTTTTTGATCGGATGCCCGTTCGCGCAGCCCGACAAACAGAATTTTCGGTATTTTAACAGCGCGTTCCTGATTTCTCCGAATGGCGAAGTTACCGGGCGGTACGACAAAACCCATTTGGTCCCTTTCGGAGAATATGTCCCCTTCCAGCAGTGGCTACCCTTCATTGGGAGGCTGGTCGAGGCGGTGGGGGATTTCGAACGCGGAGACCCCGGGCGGACACTTGCCTGGTCCGGACGTTTTCTGGGGGTGCTGATCTGTTACGAACAGATTTTCCCATACCTGTCCCGCCACATGGCCCGAAACGGGGCGGATATCCTGGTCAGTATGACCAATGACGCCTGGTATGGAAATACTGCCGCTCCCTATCAACATTTTTCCATGGCGGTGTTTCGGGCCGTGGAAAACCGACGGTCTCTCGCACGGGCCGCCAATACCGGAATCAGCGGCTTTATCGATCCGACCGGCCAAATCATCGCTGAAACCAGGATTTACACGGATGCGACCCTCATCGCAGACATACCGGTGATCGCCGCTTCCACCATCTATACCCGATACGGGGATTTTTTTGCCATCCTCTGCCTGATTGGTTCGGGTCTGTTTATGGCATTCGATCGAATTCGACTTACCCTCACACCAAAGGAGGTTTTCCATGAGCGTGGAATACAAACAGAACATCAAAGAATTGAATCAAAAAATTCAGCCCTTGCAGAGGTATCTTTGACATAGCCGGCAAGGAAAAACGGCTGAAGGAAATCGAAGCCATGCTGGGTGCCCCG
>CAZTKB010000266.1:0-4612 GCA_964614125.1 uncultured Desulfobacterales bacterium
CCATCCCATCCCATCGGCTTTCTCCAGGGTGGTGTGGATTGTTTGGAACAAATCGCTCAGCTCCTTCAGGATATTCTCATCTTCCCGGCCTTTTATGGTTCGCACCAGGTCGGAGACGAAAATTTGGATGATGGTTTCCCGGATCGAGGAAAACCGGATTCGGGATCCGATCGCTTTCAGCTTTTCGACGACGCCCTGAAAATGCGGAAGTTCCCGGTAATGCACGGTGATCTGTTTTTCGACCTGTTCTTTCCGGATTTTTTTGCCGGCCTCCGCCTGTTGAAAATATGGGTCCGATTGAAGCCATTCCATAAAACTGACGCAATCCGGTGCATTGATGGTGTTCAGCAGAAATTCGTATCTGTCCGCGATTCTGCAGGCGATATCGTCTAATTGGAGAAAATCATCGACAGCAGTCAACTCGGTTTTCAATGCCTGCCAGGATTGCGCAAATTGTTCGTTTTCGAGGTTGTGGATGATTTTCCGGCGGTAATCCGGATTTTCCAGGTTTTTTATGGCCAGATCGATTTCCGCGGCATGATTTTCCAGCCGCTTCCAACAAACGTGTGAATCATTCCCGGGTTGGTTTGACATAGAAATTATTGCACCTCCGCTATCGCCAACAGATTGTCGATGCCACCACAAACCTGGTGTATCAAAGACAGCCGGCTGGAGATTTCATCCATCGTGGTTTCATGTTGCTGGATTTTTTCCCAATAAGCCGGTTTTTTTTCCGTCAGAAAGGAAATGACCTTTTGGGCAATGTCCTGAACGGCCGTGACCGAATCGATGGTAACCGTTTGTTTGAAATGCTGTTGATACACCTCACTGGCCTTGAACGAGCGTAGAACGATTCCCCGGTAAAAATCTTCACATTCGAGTTTGGGCGGGTTCCCCGATTGGCTCAGGAAAAGCCTTTGGTGGAGTTTGTCCTCATAATTTTCCGCAAAAGCCCGATGGCGGGTATCCATTTCCGTCTTCAAGCCGTCCAGCGTGGAAATCAGGGCGTCAATCGATTTCAGTATGGCATCAAGACGGGCTTCGTAACTTTTGGAAACCAGGTTTACATGATGTAGTAGTACCCAGTACAGTTCCGTTTCCACGTTGGAATGATTTTTTTCCATTTCCCTGGACAGGGGAATCAGAATCCGGTTTTGGAAAAAGGCCACGTGATTCAGGTCCAGAATTTCAGAATCGTTTTCCCCGTTCCGGTGAAACAGCCCCATCATTTTATGATTGGAGTTTTCCAACCGTGTTTTCCTGGCCGCTATTTGATGTTTGCCCTGGTTGAGGGTTCCAATAGTTTCCTGTAAATCCCACTGCGGGCATTTTGCACGGCAATATACGGCTCGAAGCAATATCCCGGCTGTTTTTTCATTGTCAGGCGGTATCAGTGGCAAGATCATATTTTCGAGGGCGGTTGCCTGGGCAGTGTCGAAATCTTCCGTGTCATCAAACAGTTTGCTGAAATCTATCAATTTTTCCACAACGGATGACCGCATCGGATTCCGCTTGGCAACGATATTCTTTTTCTCCGCCTCCACCCAGAAGGCAAGCTGCCGGATAAATGCCAGCTCCGGAATTTCCGAGTCGAACAAAAGGTTGGTTCGATACAAATCCACCAGTATACGGCAGTAACCCTTTCCGGATTCTTCCTCAGCCAAAGACAAAATCAACAATGCCGCAACCGATGCGGCTTCATGCTCCGGCAAGGGGAAGTGGATCCGGCTGGTCAGGCTTTTCCCCAGTTCTTCCAGGTTCATGCCCAGGTGTTCTTCCATAGACCGACGGTATTTCGAAACGCATTTTTCCGCTAAAAACGCCAACGCATTCTGGCTTCGCTCCCAAAAATACGCGATGGTCCGCCGTTCCTCTTTTCGGATGGGCCAGTCCGCCTGCTGAACCCGATCCACAATCGTATCGATGGGAACCTCCGCTTCTGAATTGATCAGGCGTTTGCCCTCGATCAGTGCAATTTTGCACAGGGAATTCAGAAACACGCCGATGTGGGTGGACAGCTCATCCGAAATTTCTTCCGCATCCATTACGACTACCTTGTTGACTTGCCGGCAGACACCGGAATGATTGCCGGCCTCGTTTTCCAGCCAAACTTTGAACTTTTCGGTTGAGTCGGACGGAGAGAGAAATACAATGACATGGACCGTGTGCCCCGGTAGAAACTTCGATTCCCACTGTTTTCGAATATGCGTTTTCAACTGCTCCAGGTATGCGTCTATCCAGGAAATATCCGGAACCAGGAAAAACCGGCACCGGATCGATTCATCCTCCAGCGTATCCCAGACAAAGCTGCAAAAATTCCAACGCGGAATATGGTTGAAATGCTCAGCCAGCGGCTCTCCCTGGTAACTGATTTCCGGTGATCCGACCGGCGGTTGGATGATTTCCCGCAGCAGCCTGAAATTCAATTGCATCCAGGCCTGATCCAAGTCTGCCGGGTCAAATGATCGGATCAATTTGCCGGTTTTTTTGAAAACTTGGTAGTGACCGGAATCCTTTTCCAGCGAATAGGCCAGATCATAGATGAAGTTTAACAGGTGACGGATTTCTTCCTCGGTCTCGTCTTCATACTCCGCGATAAAATCATACAACAGGCTCAGAACCGGAAGCAGAAACGTATCGACCGTACGTTTTCTTTTGTCCTCATCGGTTGCAAATCCGATTGCGATTCTGCTCTGATGATCCGAAACCGATGATAGGATATGTCCCAGATAGATTCGAATCAGGTTGCCGGCATCATATTCCTGGTCCGGAACGGTTTCCGTGTAATTTTTTTTCAGATCGGCAACCATCGCATCCAGCAGGTCCGTGTAGGAGACGAGGCTTTCTGAAAAATAGGTTTCGTGCCGGCTGGATTCGATGAATTCCGTCATTGCCTCCGGGTTGGATACAAGCCGGGGCTGCAGGGAAACCAGCATGTTCTTGGCATGGTCCAGAAAGCCGGAATTTTCAAATTTATCGGGGAACACGGAATATTTCAGAACCCGGACTTCGGCTTTTCCGGATGAGTCGATCGGATTGTCGAACGTGGTTTTATTGTGTTGGATAAAAGTGTCATACGAAATACCAGGATCCGCATCCGCCTGTATTTCATCCACCAGTTTTTTCATCCATCCGGGCCGCCTCCGGGAAAGCCACCAGATGAAATTGGCATATCCTTTGTCACAGCCTTTCAGAAATGTTTTTTGCAGGCTTCCCACATCGGGAAAGGGAACCTGGATGTTTTGGATTCGTCCGGTTTGGGCGGAAATACTGCCCTGGGTCATTCCGCTTTTGATCTTGAAACCGGCAGCCGGACCGCAGGCGATCACAAGGAAAAAGTTGGTGTGATGCTTGGAAACATCTTCAAAGAACTGGCGCAACGGCCCGCCACCGGCACTTTCAACGATCTCGTTGATTTTGTGATAGGCTTCCTCAAATTCATCGACCAGGATCAGGTAGCGGGGGGTGCGGGAAACAACCTGTAGCGCGGAATCCGCGGTAATGGGCGCAAAACTTTTTGTCTCTCCCGTTTTGGTGATATATCCACCGGACCCCAGGTTGTTAAAATAGTCACCGACGGATTGATTGGACCGGATATCCGGCAAATCAAATTTCTTTTTGGAGGTTTTATTTTTCAGGGCGGTTGTCAGATGGTTGATCTGCTTTTGAAAGTGGTCGTTTAGAATAGCGGTAACCGCATCCTTCCCGATTTTTCCCTCATTTCCCGTTATGGCGGACCGTACGATTTCGACAACGGTTTCCAGTCTGATAAAGAAAGCCGGGATTTTGAGTTCGGACCAGGCATAATGGAACAGGTAATACAAAAGCTGTGATTTCCCGATTCGAAATGCGCCGTTGATTTGAATAGGATTTACATCTTTGCCCTCGATACACCAGAGACGGATCGCGTCTTCCAGATTCTTTCTGGCTGTCTCATGTTTGTCGCTCAGATCAATCCAACGAGTTTCCCGGATGGATGCGGTGTAAATTTCACTCACAGTGATTCTCCTGTTTCAAGTTCCGAACAGAGTGGGTTGTTACCATGGTTCTGAAAAACCGATTGGGTTGGGAAATCCAACATCCAAAAGATCCTGAAAGATTGTCGATGGGAAGATCCCAAATGTGACATTTTGTCTCGTAATGGGGTTTAGAAACGAATGTAACTCCGGAGAGGTTCTCTCTGGCGGGTGTTTTTAGGGGATGGGAAATTATTCCAGCCTGAAGGCCAAAGAATTGACAACAATCCGATTCCTCGCTGGGATTGCCCGTGGTGCTTCAGATTGGCAGTTGATCTGTTTTCGGACTATATTGGGGTCATAGAAGGAGGATGGTTATGAAACGATCGAGTCAGATCAAACCGATCAGCTACCTGAAGGCCCATGCCGCAGAAATCGTGCGTAACCTGTCGGGGCAATTCGAACCCTTGGTCATCACCCAGAAGAGCGAAGCCAAGGTTGTTATCCAGCAAATCGAAAGTTATGAATAAACCCAGTAGACCATGGCTCTTCTGAAGATTCTTGCGCCCGGCATGCGTCAGGTCGAGGAAGGAAAGATCCGGCCCGCCGGTGATGTCATTCAGCGGCTTCGAGACCGGAGCAAGAGTCGCTGATGG
>CAZTKB010000267.1:0-4604 GCA_964614125.1 uncultured Desulfobacterales bacterium
TCGGCGCCGGCTGCGGCCCAACGAACATGATGGACGTGCGTGCACGATGAACCCGCCACGGATCGCATCACGGCGGCAACCATCTGAGGTGCCGATTCGGTCGCATGGGATCCCAGCAGGGTATACAGGCGTTGTTTCCCGAACCGCTCGCCTGCTTCGTTCTCCGCTTCCCAGACTCCGTCGGTCGCGATGACCAGAGACTGGCCGGGGAATATCGGGGTGGAAGTCTCCCGGTATTCCGATTCCTCAAAGATTCCCAGTGGCAAATGGCGGGATCGCAGTTCCTGCCATTCGCCGGAAGCCGGGTCGATCAGGACTGCGGGATCGTGCCCTGCATTCACCCACGTCAGCCGATTATTTCCCTTGTCGATCCGGCAGCAGAAAAGTGTCATGAACCTTCCCGAATCTTCCATATCCCGGCACAAAGCCTGGTTCACATCCTGCAGGATCCGGTGCAGGGGATCGTCGGACATGGAAGCACGCATGCGGATCAGTGCCCGGGCCGAGGCCATCAGCAGGGCTGCCGGAATGCCGTGATCCGACACGTCTCCGACGATCAGGACGGGCCGGGTATCGGATAGGCTGGAAGGAAGAATTACATCATAATAGTCTCCTCCGGTTTCATCGCAGTATACGGCCCAAGCGGCGATTTCCCATCCATCCGGCTGGGGCAGGCGTCTGGGCAACAGATTCTGCTGCACCTCCATGGCCGTGTTCAAGGCCTGTTTGAGACGTTCCCGCTCTTGGAGCGCGCCGACCATTTTATTGAAATTTTCCATCATACCCCCGAACTCGTCGCAGGAGTAAACCGGAACGGGATGTTCCAAGTCTCCGGATTCCACTCGGCGCATGCCTTCTTCAATATCCCGGATAGGATCCGTGAGGCTCACGACAAACAGGCGGGACAGGGTCACCACCGCCGCAATTCCGGCTCCACAAATAAAGGCGACCGTGTGTAACAAGACGGGAATGATTGCTTCCGGAGACTGGTCACGGGGCATACTGATCCGGTAATAGAGCAGTACACCCACCAGCACCAAAGGCAGGATACCGGCCAGAGAGAAGGTGATCAGAGCCTTGTGCTGCAAGTTTATCCGGATGGCACCCGGGGTATGCATCAGATTCCCATCCGGGAAAAAATACGGCCGGATTTTTCGGCACAGAATTTCGGTGGAGAACAAAACAATGGCGCTGCTGACGATACCGGACAGAAGAATACCGAACCATACTCGAAAAGAGAGAAGAAAGGCGGCCGGATATCCGCTGTCAGGATGATATCGGAGCCATCGGATCGCAGCCATGGCAAATGCTCCCACAGACCAGATACCCAATGAGGTGATCGCCGAAACCATCGGGAGATTCAGGATTTCTCGTCTCGCCCGGGTCAGGATATGGGCCGGAACAGCGCATCCCTGCGGGAGCTTATGAAAAATCCAGCCGATTCCATGGGTCCATCGGGTTTGTAAAAAAATCCCGGTGCAGGTAAGCAGCAGGGCCAGGAGGGAAGGAACCGCCAGAACCCAGAAGATGGATTTTTCGTCCGGAAACACGAAGACGGCAAAATATATGATACATACCAAAACGCCAACGAAGTTCGCGGCGATATTCGGTACATGCAGGCGTTTCAGCATCGGTATCGGGATATCCGGCGGATCGTTCGGGTGCGGGGTCATGGCATTGCTTTCTGTTTCCCAAAGGTATATATCCATACGAAAAGGTTTTTTCCAACACCGGCGGGTCGTACAGACGGCGGCCGGATCTTACAAAAATATTTCAACCATCCATGAGGAGGAGGATATGCGGACACGGTTCAAAACGGTTTTGGCGGTTGCGGCGATCCTGATGACGCTTTTGTCGGTTGGAACTTCCTCGGCTCAGATTACCGGGCTCTATCTTTCGGCCTATACCGGTTATGTCGCCCCCGATGATATGAATGTGGATTTACGTGGGGTCGGCCATTCATTCGACCTGGACACGGATCAGACCGGGATTTTTGGAGCCAAAATCGGTTGGACACCGCCGATTCTGGGTTTTTTTGCCATGGAGGTGGATGTCAACCATATCTTCGAAAGCAATTACGGGCCGACGATGGTGAACGGCATTCTGGAAACCGGGGATATCTACATGAGCAATGTTTTTTTTAACGTGTTGCTGAGAGCTCCGGTGTTGCCGATCCGCCCGTTTGCAGGGGCTGGGATCGGATCCAGTTCTTTCCATATCCAGGGCACGGAAATTGTCGGAGGCAGGCCTTATACGGCTTCGGAAGACGACTTGGCCTTCGCATGGCAGTTTCTGGCAGGGGTTGAAATGGACATTATGCCGTTCTGGTCCATTGATCTGACCTATCGGTATTTCGGTACCGACCCCAGCCTGGATTTGGCGGACGTGGAATACCGCGCCAGTATTTTCACCGTCGGTTTCTCCTTCCGTTTTTAGCTGGGCTGGTCCTCCCCGCCCTGGTTCCTAATGGGCCGCGGCGGGAGGAATGAGCCGGAAGACATGGCCAGGTCGGCTCCGAAAACGTCCCGGATGGCACCGGCCGTTTCCTGGGCGGCCTGTTCCATCAGGATATCTTTTCCGCATTCCCGTCGGAGGGATGTCATGGATACTCCGCTCAGCCCGCAGGGGTGGATCCATTCAAAAGGTTCCAGATCATTGTTCACATTCAGCGCCATGCCGTGGATGGATACGGATTTTCGGATGTGGATGCCGATGCTCCCGATTTTCTTTCCGTTCACCCACACACCATGATTGACCGGATTCCGTTCACCCACGACTTCCCATCGGCCGATGGTCCGTATCATTACTTCCTCCAATCCGGACACGAGTTCCGGTATGGAGAGCCGGTTCTCGGCCAAATGGAGAATTGGGTAGACGACCAACTGGCCGGGGCCGTGAAAGGTGATGTCTCCACCCCGGTCTGTCGGGATGACGGGTATGTGTTGCCTGGACAGAAACTCGTGGGAAACCCGTAGATTTTCCATGCCGCCCCGCCGGCCGAGGGTGAAAACCGGGGGGTGTTCCAAAAAAAGAACGACACCGGTTCGATCCGGGAACCGGATCAGGGTTTCGGCGATCCGACGTTGCAACGCCAGCGCCTCCTGATATTCCGTCAATCCCAGGCGAATACCCTGCCAAACAGCAGCCTTCCGCGTTTTCAGCATGATCCCCTATCCGGCCAGGCAAGGTTTTCTGGCCGCCTCCACCTCGTTCAGGCGGCGCATCCGAGGAGTCTGGGGGGCATGGTGAAGGATTTCCGGGTCAGTCCGAGCTTCTTCGGCGATGGAGATCAGTGCGTCCACGAACTGATCGATTTCTTCCTTGGATTCGGTTTCCGTCGGTTCGATCATGATGGCGCCCGGCACCACCAGAGGGAAATACACTGTCGGCGGGTGATATCCATAGTCCATCAGGCGTTTGGCAATATCCAAAGTGGACACTCCGTAGGGATTCTGGTTTTTGTCCGAAAACACGCATTCATGCATGCAGGTCCGGTCGTAGGGCAGATGATAATATGGTTTCAATTTCTCCCGGATATAGTTGGCGTTCAGAACCGCCAGTCGGCTCGCCAGGCTCAATCCCTGGGCTCCCAGAGAACGAATGTAGCTGTAAGCCCTTACCAATACACTGAAATGTCCGGTAAAGGTCGTCAGCCTGCCGATGGAAAGGGGAAAATTTTCGGAGAGACGGTATGTTTCGTGTTGGTGGATCACCCGGGGGATCGGCAAAAACGGTTCCAAGTGCCTTTTCACGCAAACCGGGCCCGCGCCGGGGCCGCCGCCTCCATGGGGGGTGGAAAAGGTTTTGTGGAGATTGAGATGCATCACATCGATGCCCGCGCATCCCATATCCACCACTCCCATCACGGCATTGAAGTTGGCGCCGTCTGCATACACCAACCCGCCGTGGAAATGAACGATGTCACAGATTTCCGGAATGTGGCGCTCGAACAGCCCTAATGTGTTTGGGTTTGTGATCATGATTCCGGCGGTGTCGCGGTCCATGGCTTCCCGCACCGTATCCGGAGTCAGAAAACCGTCCGGGCCGGATCGAACCGGTACAGGTCGGTACCCGCACAGCGCTGCGCTGGCCGGGTTCGTGCCGTGCGCTGTGTCCGGAATGATGATTTTGGACCGCTTTTCCCCGCGGCTTTCCAGGCTGGCGTGAATGATCAACATTCCCGCCAGCTCTCCATGGGCGCCTGCGGCGGGTTGCAGAGAAACCGCATCCATCCCGGTGATTTCGGCCAGATCCGATTCCAGGGTTGCCATCAGCTGCAACGCCCCCTGACACAGATCGGCTGGAAGCAAGGGATGTGCATGGGCCAATCCCGGCAACCCGGCCTGGCGTTCGTTGGTTTTGGGGTTGTATTTCATGGTACAGGACCCCAGCGGGTACATTCCGGCATCTACGCTGACATTCCAGGAAGAAAGCCGGGTGAAGTGACGTACCACGTCGATTTCACTCAGGTCCGGCCAATCCGGTCCGCCTCCCAATACATCCTCCGGCGGCGATACCTCCGGGACATCCATGTCCGGCATGGAAAACCCGGTTCGTCCGGGTCTTCCCCGTTCCCACAACAGGGGCTCGTTCAGGACCAGCCC
>CAZTKB010000268.1:0-4577 GCA_964614125.1 uncultured Desulfobacterales bacterium
CAACACCATGGGCGTATGTGTGGGTTGTTGTCAGCACCAGTGGGGAGGGAAAAATTATCAGCACTGCCCCAGCCAGCATGACCTACCAGCCTTTCTGCCGGAAAGCCGGAGCGGGGGTACAGTACTCTGGCGGATCCCTGACTCCCCATACTTTCCTGTTGTGAAAACCGAGAGTTTTTGGTAAATATAATAGATTTGATTAACTCGCACGCCTTTTGACCCGGTTTCGGGTGCTTTCCCGGGGAAAGTCGGATTCGGGTGTGACAAAGGCGGTGGAAAACCAAAACCAACACAAGGAGAAACACATGGCGTACCTCACGATGAAGGAACTCCTGGAAGCAGGAGTTCATTTCGGTCACCAGACCAAACGATGGAACCCGAAAATGAAACCCTATATTTTTGGTGCCCGAAACGGGATCTATATCATCGATCTCCAGAAAACGGTCCGGATGTTTCGAACCGTCTACGATTTCGTATCGGATACCGTGGCCAAAGGACAGAGTATCCTGTTTGTCGGAACCAAAAAGCAGGCACGGGAAACTATTCAGGAAGAAGCCCTCCGTTCCAACATGTTTTTTGTCCGAAACCGTTGGCTTGGCGGTATGTTGACCAATTTCAGCACCATCAAAAAAAGTATCGACCGCCTGAATTTTCTGAATCAAATCGAAGCAGACGGATCCATCAATCTCTACCCTAAGAAAGAGCGGCTTCAACTGGCCAAAGAGCGGTTACGCCTCGACAATACCCTCGGCGGGATCAAGGATATGAACCGTCTTCCCGGCGCCATGTTTGTTGTGGACTCCAAAAACGAAGCGATTGCCGTCCGTGAAGGGAGACGGTTGAAAATTCCCATCATCGCCATCGCCGATACCAATTGTGACCCGGATGAAATCGATTACCTGATTCCGGGCAATGACGACGCCATTCGTTCCATCAAACTGATTTCATCACGAATCGCCGAAGCCTGTCTGGAAGGCAAAGAAAAATACGCCGAAAAAAGACAGGCGGAAACCGACAAGGAAGCCGAGTTGCCCTCCGAACTCACCATGGCCAGTGCGGATCTGAAACCGGGCGAACGAAAAATCATCGCCGACGGCAGCGATGGGCCGGTGGTCGAAATCATCAAACGCTCCACCGGATACCGGTATGAAGAAGATTCCGACGGAGAGGATGACCGTACTGCCTGATTCCTGAAATCCCCTTCCCCGGCCGATCGAGGTAATTCCGTGGAATCCCGTTTCGGCCGGATAAAAGATACAACCTTCGCCCCCACCGGATGAATCCGATGAGGGGCCACCAAAACGAACAACAACCCGTTATCACCTACAACAATCGTTTTGGGTGAATTATATAATACCGGCCTTTCGGATCCGGCATTTACCATGACATTCGATCATACCCTGCCGCCAGGGTTCGGAGACCGGCTCGACATGGATTCTCACCCAAACCGTTTTGTATTATCAGGAGACTCAAAATGACAACGATCAGTGCAAGCATGGTGAAAGAACTTCGTGAAAAAACGGGCGTCGGCATGATGGATTGCAAGGAAGCCCTGACCCAGTGCAACGGTGATATGCAGAAAGCAGTCGAATTTCTCCGCAAAAAAGGCTTGGCCACCGCAGCGAAAAGAGCAGGGAGAGCCCTTTCCGAAGGCATCGTTCAAACCTACGTACACACCGGCTCCAAACTGGGGGTCATGGTCGAAATCAACTGTGAAACCGATTTCGTCGCAAAAAGCGAAGATTTCGCCCAATTCGCCAAAAACATCGCCATGCAGATTGCCGCATCCAACCCAATCAGCATTAGTGAAGAAGGTGTTCCGAAAGAAGTGGTCGAAAAGGAAATGGAAATTTACCGCGAACAGGTTCGTGCAATGGGAAAACCCGAAAAAATGATCGACAAAATCGCGGAAGGGAAAATGTCTAAGTTTTATAAGGAAAACTGCCTGCTGAATCAGGTTTATGTGAAAGATCCCAATATCTCCATCCAGGATCTCCTCAATGAACTGATCGCCCGAATCGGCGAAAACATCACCATCAAACGGTTTGTCCGTTTTCAAGTCGGGGAGTAACGCCATTGAAACGATCCAACTACAATCGCATTCTGCTCAAACTGAGCGGAGAAGCCCTGATGGGCAAACAGGCGTTTGGAATCGATCCGGAAATGATCCGGTATGTCGCAGAAGAAATCCGCTCCGTTGTGAATATCGGCGTTCAGGTTGCGATTGTTGTGGGAGGCGGCAACATTTTTCGGGGGATCGCGGCCAGCTCGTTTGGAATGGATCGGACTTCCGCCGATCACATGGGGATGTTGGCCACGGTTATCAACAGCATCGCGCTGCAGGATGCCCTGGAACGTAAAGGCGTCACCACACGCGTTCAGACCGCGATTTCCATGCACGAATTCGCGGAACCGTTCATTGTCCGCAAGGCGATCCGTCACCTGGAAAAAGGCCGGGCGGTGATTTTTGCCGCGGGAACCGGCAACCCCTATTTCACGACCGACACGGCGGCGGCCCTCCGAGCCCAGGAAATCCATGCCGACATTCTACTCAAAGCCACCAAGGTGGATGGGCTTTACGACGCCGATCCGGTAACGCATCAGGATGCCCGATTTATTCAAAAGATCAGCTATATGGAAGTTCTGGAAAAGCAATTGAAGGTGATGGACATGACGGCCATCTCGCTGGCGATGGACAATCAGCTTCCGATTGCCATATTCAACCTGACGACACCTGGAAATATCCGCAATATCGTATGCGGAGAGCCAGTCGGCACCAGAATATCCGCCTGATTCGATTGAGAAAAAGAGAAAGATACGGAACTAAGGAGGACCCATGATCGATCTGATTATGGAAGAAACCAAGGAGTCGATGAACAAATCCATTGCCGCCTTGAAAAATGAACTGAAGAGGGTCCGAACCGGACGAGCCTCTATCTCCCTGTTGGATGGAATACGGGTGGACTACTACGGCACTCCCACCCCTCTCAGCCAGGTTGCGTCCCTGGCGGCTCCGGAAAGCCGCCTGTTGACCATTCAACCCTGGGATATTTCCGTCATCAAGGATATTGAAAAAGCGATTCTGAAATCCGACTTGGGGGTGACACCGGGTAACGATGGGAAAATTATCCGCATTTCCATTCCGCCTCTGACCGAGGATCGGCGGAAAAGCCTGGTCAAGGTCATTCACAAAATGGCCGAAGAACACAAAGTGGCGGTCCGAAATATCCGCAGGGATGCGAACGATCAATTGAAAATTTTAAAAAAGGACAGCGAAATCTCCGAAGACCAGATGTTCCGCGCCCAGGAAAAAATTCAGAAAATCACGGACGATTCCATCCGCTCCATCGATATGGTATACGCGGAAAAGGAAAAAGAGATTCTTGAATTCTGATCGTTTCCTCCCGGATACGGTTTTCTCCCCCGACACCCAGGCTCAAAACCCGGTTCCAGGTCATGTTGCCATCATTATGGACGGCAACGGGCGATGGGCCCGAAAACGCCTGTTGAATCGGATTCATGGCCACGAACAGGGCGCCGCGACCGTTCGGGAAATCGTGACGGCAAGCCGGGAGATCGGAATCCGATATCTGACCCTGTATGCATTTTCCACCGAAAACTGGCAGCGCAGCCCGGCTGAAGTTTCCGCCCTGATGCACCTGTTGAAAAAATTTTTGGTTCAGGAACGGGATCTCCTGATGAAACACGGGATCCGGCTGCATACCATCGGCCAGACGGAACGTCTGCCCAGCGATGTGCGTCGGGAACTGGACAGTTGCCTGGAATTGACCCGGAATCATTCCGATATGGTTTTGACCCTCGCCCTCAGTTACGGAGCTCGTGCGGAATTGACACGGATGGTCCGGCAGATCGCCTCCGAAGTTCAGGCCGGAACCCTGGATGTCAATTCCATCACGGAAGACTTGGTTCCCGGCTATCTCTATACCCGTGGAATTCCGGATCCGGATCTGGTAATCCGAACCAGCGGGGAAATGCGGGTCAGCAACTTCCTGTTGTGGCAGATCGCCTACTCCGAACTCCACATCACCCCAACGCTATGGCCGGATTTCCACCGGGACGAGTATTTGAAGATCATTCGGGAATACCAATCCCGAGACCGCCGTTTCGGAAAGGCGTGAGGATGAGTCACCTGAAACGATGGATCACTGGTCTAACCGCATTGCCCATCCTGATATGGGTCATCTCCTACAGCGGTTCCATCGGGCTGGCAGTGGTGGTTACGGCCGTCTCCATCCTGGCGTTGGTGGAATATTTCCAGATCACGTTGAAGGAGACACCCGGTATCATCCGTTTACTTTTGACGATACCGGCCTACGTTGTCACCGTTATATTGATCCTATCCGCCCAGAGAGGGACACCGCTGGTGGGCGCAGGTGCGCTGATGGCCAATCTGCTGATTGCCGGAATCGGGGGATTGGTCGGTTTTCCCCGGGACACCCGCATCAGTGTCTGGGTTGCCATGCAGGCGCAGGGGGTTGTCTACATCCCCTTGATGATGTCCACCCTGGTGATGATTCGTTCCGGCCCGGACGGAATCATCTGGATATATTTTCTGC
>CAZTKB010000269.1:0-4576 GCA_964614125.1 uncultured Desulfobacterales bacterium
ATCTGGATGAGTCCGGGATAAAGGTGATGGCGTTTATCCTGGAATCCCAGATTGACCAAATTCACTGGATTAGCCGGATGGATCGATTCGGCCGAATTGAGTACACGTATCCATATGATTCCAACCTGATCGGCGCGGATTTGTCCGGGCAAAAACATGTCCGAAAAATTTTGGAAACCCATCGGCCCGTTCTCAGCAGCCTTTTTCGGAGTGTGCAGGGGTTTGACGCGATGGCCCTGCATGTTCCGGTTTTTTCTTCAACCGGAGATTTTGCCGGATCCATCGGTGTGTTTATTAACTTCGAGGTCATCGGAAAACACTACCTGGAAACCATCCGCGTTGGCCAAACCGGCTATGCCTGGATGGTCGACCAGGAAGGGATCGAGTTGTATTGCCCGGTACCGGGCCATGTGGGAAATTCGGTGTTTGAAAACTGCCGGGAATTTCCAACCATTCTTTCCATGGCCCGAGAAATGGTACAGGGCCGGGAGGGGGTAACGACCTACCTGTTCGACAAGATCCGGGGGGAGCATCGGGAGCCTGTGCTGAAACACGCTGTATATGCACCCATACCGATCGTGGATACCTACTGGTCTATTGTGGTCGCTTCTTCGGAGGAGGAAATCCTAGGCGCCATCACTCAATTCCGGAACAGTCTGTTGGGGGTTATCGCCCTTCTTTTCATCGGTGCCCTTCTGTTTTCCTATTACGGGATGAAGGCATGGGGCATCGTCCATGCTAAAAACCGGGAGGAGAAAGCCCAGGAGGCTTTGCGAAGGAACGAGGAACTGCTGAACGCCGTGGTGGAAACCGCCCGGGACTCCATTTTTGTCAAGGATCTGTCCCTCCGCTATCTCCGTGTCAATCATGCCATGGCCACCCTGTTCGGAATGAAACGGGAAGATATCATCGGATTACGTGATTCCGATTTGTTCGGAGCCGAGGTTGCGGATGAAACCGAAGGGGAAGACAGGCGGGTACTGGCCGGAGAAACGGTGGAAATGCAGCTATCCAAGCCTGTGCGAGGGGAAATCAGGTATTTTCATACCATCAAGGTTCCGCTGAAGGACTCGTCAGGCGGAACTACCGGATTATGCGGGATTGCCCGGGACATAACGGCCCAGAAAGCGGCGGAATTGGAACGGGAAAAACTCCAACTTCAGCTGATCCAGTCCCAGAAAATGGATTCCATTGGAAAACTGGCCGGAGGTGTGGCCCACGATTTCAACAATATGCTGAATGTAATACTTGGCTATACGGAATTGGCCATGGAAAAAACCGGCCCCGACGACCCGATTCGTGCGGATCTGGCCGAAGCTCTGTCCGCGGCCCGAAGATCGTCGGACATCACGGGTCAACTCCTGGCGTTTGCGCGTAAACAGGTTATTTCTCCCCAACTCATCGATCTGAACCCCGCGGTGGAAGGATGCTTGAAAATGATCGTGCGGCTCATCGGAGAGGATATTCGGGTAGACTGGAAACCTGGAGGGGATTTGTGGCCGATACTGCTCGATCTGTCCCAGTTAGATCAAATTCTGACCAACCTGTGTGTCAACGCCCGGGATGCTATATCCGGCCATGGTCGAATTCTCATCCGAACGGAAAATATCACCATCGATGCACCCCATTGTCCGGACATACCGGCTCTCCTTTCCGGCGATTATGTGGTGCTTTCCGTTCAGGATGACGGGGAGGGAATCGATCCGGCGGCTTTGACCCATATTTTTGAACCGTTTTTTACCACCAAGGATTGCGGGAAGGGTACCGGCCTGGGATTGGCTACCGTGTATGGTATTGTCAAACAGAACAACGGTCATATCGATGTCGACAGTGTTCCGGGACGGGGCACGACCTTCCGGTTGTATTTTCCGAAAAGCGAATCGTCTGATATGAGCAAACAGAGGGAAAGAGTGGATCCCCCACGTTCTGGCCGGGGGGAAACCGTGCTGATTGTCGAAGATGAAGCGGTGATCAACCGACTTGTCCAGGAAATGCTGGAAGGACTGGGCTATCAAACGATAAGCGTTCAGTCTCCGGCTGAAGCCATCGATTCGGTCACCCAGTATCCTGGTTCTATTGATCTGATGGTGACGGATGTGGTCATGCCGGGTATGAATGGATACCAATTGGCCCAAAGGTTGGCTGTTGTGAAGCCCCGGATGAAATTTCTGTATATGTCGGGTTACACAGATGCCATGTCGGCACATGACGACAAGGGAGAAAAAGAAATCTCCTTTTTGCAGAAACCCTTTTCCAAAACCGAGTTGGCCTTCAAAGTTCGGGAGGTATTGGATGGGGATTCGGGTCGGATTTCGGAAAGCACGGCTGGATGATCGGAATGTTTCGGGCAGACAGCGGAGACGATGGCCGTAAGGGGAGATCCGATTGTCCTCGTGAAGGTGAAACCTTGGGTTTTCCAGACATGAATGAAGGAAAGAACCGGTATCGATGAGCGGATTTTCAGCGGCGGTATCCAATCAGATTAAAATCAAACTCCTTGCAACTACCCTGGGAATGGAATTGTATACGGTCTTGGCTTCTGTCGTCGGGATGGTGACATCCAATTCCGTGGTGTTTGTGGCCAATTTCGTCATTGCATTGACCGGTGCCCTGGCATCGGGTTTGTCCCTCTATACCGTGTTGCGGATGACCCGTGGCGCTGATCTGCGGAATACCTATGGATTCGGGCGGATGGAAACCGTTTCCAGCCTGGTTGTAGGGATTACCATGTTGCTGGCCGCGTTGTTCATCGGATATGAGACGGTGATGAAGCTGTTGCATCCGGCGCAACAGGAGGGCGGGTTGATCGGAATCCTGTTGACCTCGGTTTCCTGCGTGGTTTCCATCTGGTT
This sequence comes from uncultured Desulfobacterales bacterium, assembly GCA_964614125.1. Classification (GTDB taxonomy): domain Bacteria; phylum Desulfobacterota; class Desulfobacteria; order Desulfobacterales; family Desulfatirhabdiaceae; genus UBA4064. The sequence goes on from CAZTKB010000269.1 coordinate 2,853, forward strand.
GTGGATTCGGAATCAACGGCTGAGCCGTACGGAGCATTCTCCGATTTTTGGGGCCATTTGGCGCATGGCCCGGATGGGAGCGATCGAGGATCTTCTCATTATTTTCGCGGTCGGGATTTCCCTCTTGTTTCACGGTGCCGCATGGACGCATTACCTGGATATCATTGCCACCACCATCCTGTTGTTGATCCTGGTCCGATCCATTTATGAGGTGTTTTCCGGGTCTGTTGGAGAACTGCTGGACAAAAGCCTGGAGGAATTTCATTTGATCACGATTCTTCGGGAACTGGCGGCCACGTTCGACAGCTATGAACAGATTCATGGATTGCGGACCCGGAGGTCCGGAAGCCACGTGTTTGTGGAGTTGTTTCTGGAGTTCGATCCGGCCCGGAGGATGGAAGATATTTACGCCCTGATCGACCGACTCGAATCTGGTGTGAGAACTCACATACCCAATGTTCAATTGATGGTTATCCCCTGCCGGTCTCCGGTTTCCCAGTGAGCAGCAATCTGACGATGAGGTGGGTCGGCACAGGAACCCCGGGTTTTTTCAGTCTGACGAGGCGGCCAGTACCTGCAGGAGTGTATCCCGAAGATCCGGAATCCGGTACGGTTTTTTCAGAAACGCCTGGGGTTTAACCGGATGGTCTTCCTTCATGACCTGTATTTCGTCATAACCGCTCAGAAGAATCACCGGAATGTTGGGACGGATCGCTCGAATTCTGGAAATCACCTCCCATCCGGTCATGTTGGGCATGGTAAGATCCGTCAGTACACATTGGATTGAATCCGCTTTGGTTTGCAAGAGTTGCAACGCCTCGAAACCGTCGGCCGCTTGAACCACCTCCCACCCCAACCGGGAAAGCATGGCGGATGTCATTTTTCGGACAGGTTCCTCGTCGTCGATCAGGAGAACCGTACCTGTTTTTGAAGAGAGGTTCTGCGCACCCGGTCTTTCTGGAATCTGGGAAAGGATTACATCGGATTCCGGGAAGAAAATCCGAAAGGTACTGCCCTTCCCGATTTCACTATTCACGGTGACGACTCCCGCACTTGCCTGGACGATCCCCAGTACAACGGGAAGCCCCAGGCCCCTTCCGGTGAACTGGGTCGTAAAAAACGGGTCAAAGATGCTGTCGATATTCTGGGTACTGATGCCGCATCCAGAGTCTGTGATCTCGACACAGGCATAGCGATCTTGACTGGGTTTCCAGTTAAGCGGGAACCGGTTGGCCGAGGAAATTGTTTCGCTGGAAACGGTTGAAACGGAAACGTAGATTTTCCCTGGGTTGTCGGACATGGCTTCGCAGGCGTTATGGATGACCTGGGAAAGAGCCTGCTGAATTTGGGTGGGATTGGCCACAATGACGGGACCGGGATCGGGAAGGATGGTTTCCAACACCAGGTTGGAGGGGATGTCGGACTCCAGTTGCTTCAGTTTGCGCAGGCAGATTTCTGAAAGATCCATCGGCTCTCGCAGGGCGCGTGTTTGCCCCAGGGATGTCAGCATCAGGCCGCTGATATCGGAGGCCTTGCGCGCAGCCTGGCCAGCCCGGACAAGAAATTTGGCGGAGGGGTCGTCCCCGGGAATTTGTTCCATTGCCAGATCGATATTCCCGATGACGGCATGAAGTTGATTGTTGAAATGGTGGGCGACGGCTCCCGCCATTCGGCTGAGGCTTTCGGTTTTTTGAATCTGCCGGTTTCGGATCTCGACTGCGGCT
>CAZTKB010000270.1:0-4574 GCA_964614125.1 uncultured Desulfobacterales bacterium
GTTGAGGGATGGCTCAGGCTCTCAATTTTATTCCCTCCCCCCTTGGTGAGGAATTGCTCAGGTTCACAATTCTATTCCCTCCCCCCTGGCGGGGGAGGGCAGGGTGGGGGGGAAAAAAGCGTGACAGTCCACCCCTTTCCGGTGGATTGCCTGCCTGGCAAACGGTTCTTCCATCCAATTGGAATGAATAGGCACACCGCACCCGCCAGAAAAGCGGAATTTTGACGAATCTCTGCGGGGATCCTGGCTCTGTGACGATCATGAATGGGACCGTTTTTTCCTCGGAGACGATGGTTCCGGATTGTATTCCGTTTGCCCGTCGTGCTATAGATATTCAGAAATGAATGCGGAAAAACGATGTCCCGCGTATATCCGAACAATTGACGTCCGTTTTACCAACAGGCGGTCTCATGAATATCGAAACCGGAACCAGACATCCACCGACCCGATATCGGCAGATATGGCTGGCATTTTGCCTTCTGCTCATCCTTGTCGTGTTATTTCCCGCTTCCGTCCGGGCCGGTTGGGTCATCCCTCTGGAATTGCGGGATTTCCGGGACAAAAATCCGCATGTGTATCCCCTCCAGGTACTGGTGGGAAAGGATTCCTTGAAAGTCGATATTACCGTTCTGGTCGGGGGACCGGGAAAAACGGATCTTTTGTACCGGGGATCCGGGGAGGAGATCGTGTATATCGTGCATGATCAGAGAGTATATATCGTGACCGACGAACGCTCTTTTTCCGGAATTTCCCAGGGGATCGGGCAGTTGACCCGATTTCTGGACCAACGAATGGGGACCGCTTTGTCGGAATCCGGTGTAGATGGATATCGCGTATTGGTGTTGGATGGGGTTCGTAGGATCGGGGACAAGGTCTGCACCGGAAGAGCCGTGTTCCAAGGAGAACAAAAGATTATGGAAATCTGGGGGATCCCCTGGAAACAATCCGGAGTTCGCCCGGCCGATTTGGCTCCCCTCCAGCGGTTCCTGTCTGCCGTCGGCCGGATGCGCAGTGGATTCGGGCATCTTCTCTCCCTGGGCGGATGGGCTGAGCCACCCGTCGAATACATTCTGAGTTCCGAAAGCTATCCGGTTCTCGCCCAGCAGGTGGCCGGCAGTACCGTTCGCATGGAAGCAGCCTGGGGCAAACCCAAACCCAGAAACCCGGGCACTGACGATTTTCACATTCCTGCCCAGTATGTCAAAAAAGAATTGATTCCATTTCTGATCGAGTCCGGTTATATCCGATAATTTTCATCCGCCTGTCCGTGGGATTGGATGAGGGGGGAAAAGGAACGGCGATAGTTGATCACCATTTACCCGTAGCCGAGAGGAGCCATGATGAAAACGAAATGGAGACGACAGGTGGTAAGGGGTTTGGGGTGGATTGGTATGGCGTTGCTGGTATGGTCCTTGCCGATGCCGGTTTCAGCTGAAGTGATCCGCATGAAATTTTCCAACTATTATCCTTCCGTGGCACCCCAGTCCCGCATTTGTGAAGAATTTGTCCGGGATCTGGAAGAAGGTACGGGAGGCAAAGTCAGTGTGCAGTATATACCCGGGGGGGCTTTGCTGAACGGCCCCGGTATGCTCAAGGGGGTGGAAAGCGGTATCACGGATATCGGGTTGTCCCATATCCAGTACAACCCCGGACGGATGCCCGTGACAGAGGCGTGTGACCAACCCCATGGATTCCCCAGCGGATGGGTGGCCGGCCATGTAGTCAACGACTTCTACCAGAAATATAAGCCCAAGGAATGGGACAAGGTCAAGGTGTTGTTTCTGTTCACCAACAACCCGAGTGTACTGGTCCTGACCCGCCCGGTTCGTACGATGGGTGATCTGAAAGGATTGACCATTCGGGCTCCCGGACCGATTGGAGAGGTGATTCGGGCGTTGGGCGGATCTCCGGCGCCGACACCGATTGTCGAGACCTATGAGGCATTGTCCAAGGGAGTGGTGCAGGGAGCTTTTGTGGCCATGGAAACCCTGAAGACGTTTCGTTTCGCCGAGGTGGCGAAATATGTGACACAGGCATGGCATGTCGGCTCCACCTATACGTACTATGTAGCCATGAACCGGGCTAGCTACGACCGACTGCCACCGGATGTCAAGGAAGTGGTGGACCGCCTTTCCGGAGAATATGCGGAAAAGATGTTTCTGTTGTGGAACGCGATCGATTTCGACGGGATGTCGGCAGGAAAAGAACACCAAGTCCAATTTATCGATCTGACACCGGAAGAATTTGAAGTCTGGGGGAAAAACGCCAAGGTCGTGGTGGACAGCTATGTAAGCCGGATGCAGTCGGCGGGCCATACTCCGGATGAGATAGCCGGATGGCTGGAATTTATTGCGAAACGAAACGCGTTCTGGTCGGCTAAACAACTGGAGCTTAAAATCCGGTCGGTTACCGGTCCCGCGGAAATGCGGCCGTTCTGAATCGATACCTGAATGGGTTATGTCATGAATGCCGTCCTGAGAACCATAGGTCGTATCGAATCCTGGAATCGTCGATTTTGTCTGGGTTTGGAGGTTGCGGGTGCGGCCGGACTGGTTGCCGTGATGCTTGTCACTTGTTGGGATGTGATGGGGGCCAAGATCTTCCGCTCGCCGGTGTTTGGCTCTATCGACATGGTGATGATGATCCAGTTGGCGGCAATCGCTTCCGGAATATCTTCCACCCTGATCGCGGGGGGACATATCCGGGTGATATTTTTTGTCGGAAAGCTTCCGAGACCCATTCGGAATTGGGTTTTTCCGATCATTGATGTATTGTGCCTGCTGTTGTTCGTCCTGATCGTCTGGCGGCTGTTTCTCTATGGGCTGCAGCTGCATCACGAGGGTGAAGTTACTCCGACGGCGCACATCCCCTTATATCCCGTTGTTTGGGGAGTCTGCCTGGCAGTGGTTCCGGTCTGCGTCGTGTTTGCCATGCGGTTCGCGCGATGTGTCATTGCCGAAAAACCGGTGGTCATCGGGAGAACGGGATGACACCCGAAGCCGCAGGAATATTTTTTACCTGTTTGATGATTCTGTTATTTGTTCTGGGCATGCCGGTCGGTTTTGCCATGATGCTGTCCGGCTTGCTCGGATTCTCCTTTCTGAACGGTATGGAGTCCACCCTCACCCTGCTGGCCTATGACATCGTAGATATTTTCAGTTCCTATACCCTTTCGGTGATTCCCATGTTTATTCTCATGGGGTCGTTCGCCTACGCCTCGGGCATCAGCAGCCGTTTATACCGGGCCAATCATGCCTGGTTCGGCGCATACCGAGGTGGGCTCACCATTGCGACGGTGCTTGCCTGCGCCGGGTTTGCGGCGATCTGCGGATCCACGGCGGCCACCGCGGCTACGATGGGCCGGATCGCCCTGCCGGAAATGAAGCGGTATGGCTATGACGATCAACTGGCAGCCGGAACCGTGGCATCAGCCGGAACCTTGGGAATTCTGATTCCGCCCAGCACTATTTTTATTATTTACGGCATCCTGACCGAACAATCCATCGGCAGCCTGTTTGTTTCCGGCATACTTCCCGGGCTGTTGTTGACATTTGCCTATGTGGTTACCGTGGTTTTTCTGTGTAAACGAAATCCCGAGATGGCTCCACCGGGGGAGCCGACAACATGGGCTCAGAAATTTCGTTCTCTCTCCGGCATCGCGGAGACGATCCTCCTGTTTGGTATCACCATCGGAGGGTTGCTTTTCGGGTGGTTCAGTCCGACGCAGGCCGGCGCAATCGGAGCCGCCGGGGCACTGGTGATCGGTCTGGCCAGAAGACAACTGACATTGGCGTCGTTTCGTGATTCCTGCACAGAGGCCCTTCGTATCTCGGTCATGGTGCTTTTCATCATCGCAGGGGCCACAGTATACGGTCATTTCATGGTAATATCCCATCTGCCGTTTACCATGGCAGACTGGGTTGGATCCCTGGCCGTTCCTCGGATCGTGATGGTGCTTCTGATTGTGGCGCTGTATTTCATCGGCGGGTTTTTCATGGATTCCATGGCATTGGTCGTCGTGACCATTCCCATTTTTTTCCCGCTGGTCCAGAAACTGGGATTTGATCCCATCTGGTTCGGTGTAATCATCGTTCTGGTAGCCGAGATGGGGGTGATCACTCCTCCTGTCGGGGTCAATGTTTTTGTGATTCAGGGGATCGCCCCCGATATTCCTCTGGAAACCATCTTTAAGGGGATCTTTCCCTTTTTGCTGGCCTTGATTCTCGTCACGATGCTGGTGGTTCTGTTCCCGGAGATCGCCACGTTCCTTCCGAATTTGACCAAAGGATAACCGAAAACAAGGGGCTTATCCCCCTTTCCCTGGGAGAAAAACCTTTTTTCCAGCCTTGCGGAGGATGGCCTAAGCCCCCCCACCCTGGCCCTCCCCCACTTGTTGCTGACAACAACCCACACATACGCCCATGGTGTTGGGGTGGGGTTGTGCCAGGACCTCCAATTTTCCCCTCCCCCCTGGTGGGGGAGGGTCAGGGTGGGGTTGTGCCAGGGCCACCAATTATTTCCCTCCCCCCTGGTGGGGGAGGGTCAGGGTGGGGGGGAATAAAAGCGGTTCAGAC
>CAZTKB010000271.1:0-4545 GCA_964614125.1 uncultured Desulfobacterales bacterium
GGCTGGCGGCGAACATGAGCGGCGAGGCGTTTTTGGGCTTCGGGGCGTTCAACACGAAGAAGATCACGGGCAAGGATACGATTGATTTTCTGAAATTCCGACAGAACATCGCCAGTTGCCGGTCCTGGGACATGGACATGTTCGCCGAAGCCATGGGAACACCGAAAGAATAACATTTTCCGGATTCCCATGCTTTTTCCCGGAAGCAATCAGGCTGAGCCCGCGGAAGCGGGTGAGCCGCGATGAGACGGTACCCACATTGTACCTCGATTGCGGCGCAATGAAGCCGACAAAAGAATCAGCCTGATTGCGAGCCGGCATTACTTCCATATTTCCAGCAACCCCAGAAGCCAGTAGGACACCATTCCCGTGACAGTGGTTCCTGCCAGGGAACGGGTTTTCAGAGCTACCAGAAAAGCCGGAATGGCTGCGAGGCTTTCCGGCCGAAACAGATCCAGTGCTCTGGGATTGTCCGAGGTGATGAGCGCCGGCAACACCAGACTTCCCAAGATGGCTGAGGGGATCAAATCCAGCCATTCTTTCAGCCAAGCCGGCAGATTCCGGCCTGATAGAACTACCAGGGGCAGCCATCGGGGCACATAGGTGACCAGGCCCATTCCGAGGACGACCATCCAAAAATATTCAGCTTCCATCATCTCTTTTTCCCCCAGCGTTTGACCAGAGTTCCGGCTGTGGCGGCCAGCAGAGCGGCCACAACCAGGTAGCCGTTCCCCGGCAGGATGAGATAGAGAATGACAGCCAGAACCCCCGATAAGACGGCTGTCAGGACATAAAGACGTCCCCGAAGCTGATATACCAGCAGGCAGATAAACATGGCCGTCAATGCATAATTGAGTCCGAAGGCATTTTCAGGGATCCAGCGGCCTCCATATGCACCGGCCATGGTGGAAAGAACCCATGTCAGGTTGGCAGTGTGGTTCAGGGTGAGCGCGGCCCTCAGGCTCCATTGACCGGTCTGGAACAACGGCAGATTGACGGCGAAACTCTCATCCGTGATACCATAGGCGAACAGGGACAGAAAGGGACGGCTAGCCCGAGGCATCACGACGGCCAGGGATGAACTCATCAACAGATGCCGCAGGTTGACCAGAAAGGTCATGAGGACGATCGCCGCCATTCCCGCTTGCTGGGCCAGCATGGAGACCGCGATGAACTGGGATCCGCCGGCAAAAACCACAAGGGACATGCCTCCGATCTCCCAAACTCCCAGCCCCGCCTTTTGTGCCAGAACGCCAAGGGCCATCCCGATTGGGACGTAACCCAAACATATTGGCCAGGCGGCGATCAATCCCTTGCGAAAGTCTTCCACGGTAAACCACTTCACAATCCACTCCGATTTAATCTGATTCGTTGAGAACAACCGAAAGCAAAATAACAGATGGCGAGGCGCCTGTCACGTGGGAATGAATGTATAATGGCAAAGTTGAACAGGCCGCCACGGTGTCGGGCTGCCGGCAGAGATATTTTCCGATTGTTGGGGAGACGGGGTCGATCGCCCGCAGAAAAATGGACTGAGGCCGGATCCTCGGATGGTCAGCATACAGATCAATCCGGGGACATATAATGATTCGGATTGACGCTGGAAGAGGGATTCGGTAAAGAAAAGAACGGGAAATAAAGGTGAAATTTCCAGGAAATAACCTCATTGGAAAGGAGCGGTGCGATGGGTGACAAGGGAAGCAAAGACAAAGGGAATAAAGAACAGAAGAAAAAGCCTCAGATGGACCCAAAGGAAAAAAAGAAGCTGAAAAAGGAAAAGAAAGGCAAGTAAGATACCTGGACGGGGAAACCCGTCCGGGTATTTCGACAGACAATGGTTACAGGATGACAAATTGAAAACCGACTGGAGTCAAGAGAAGGCCGCCGCCGACGGAAATCAGAAGGTTGACATGGTAATTACCGGAAGGGAGGGCGTTGGTGTAATAATAAAAATACCAACTGGAAGTGGTTGCGTTGTAAGACCAGACATCCAGTTGCACCACCTTTCCTCCGGAATCCGTTATGATGGTGAAAGCGTCGAATAAACCGGGAGTGGAAAGGAATATTTCACCGACAAAATAAATTGTCTCCCCGGGAAAGAAAAATTTTTCGGCCAAACCGGTTTCCGGATCCAACGTGGTATATACCTCCTTCAGGTAATAATTCGGCAAGGAGACATTCGGGTTTAGCTCATTCAGGGAATGGGAAGTAATTTTGGAACCGTGGCCGTGTCCGCTTTCCGCAAAGGCCGGAAAATGGGTGAAACCGAACACGCAAAGTATACCGATCACAAGAATAATCGTTTTTCGCATCATTGTTCCCTCCTTTTTTAATGGGCATCGGATAACCTCCCAAAAACTTTTTCGGGCTATGTGTTATCAATAACCATGAATCTCGGCATTGCCAAGGAGGAAAAACCTTTTTCCCCGGATTTCCTCCGGTTTGTCTCGGAAATCCAGGGAAAGATGATGGGTATCACTGAGGTCTGCCGGGCGGCCAACCCGGAGGGGGCTGCTGAGGTTTCCCGGTTTCCTGTGGTTGCGGCCCTCCCTTTTTGGGTGGTTGCTGTTGTCTCTGAGCAGGGGCTTGGGAAGGTTGTGGCTGAGCTGGTTGTTGCCTTACCTGAGGCGGTTGCTGGGGAGCGGACCTCTGTGGCTGCTGAACCTCCGGCTGCCGGGGTGTCTGTTGAGGCATTTGCCGCCCGGTTTGCGGCTGTTGTTGCCGGATTTGAGGTGGCTGCTGGGCCGGCTGTTGCGGTGGTTGCCGATCCGTGACAGGGGGTTGCTGCCTTACCTGCGGCGGCTGTTGAGGAACAGGCTGCCGGGGTTGGACTTGCGGCGGTTGAGCCGGCTGTTGGGCTTCCGGTTGTCGAGGCAACGGTCGTCCGGTTTCCGGCTGCTGCTGCCGGACGGAAGGAGGTTGGGGTTCCTGCTGCCTGCCTGGGCTCGGTGGGGGGGCGACGATCGGAGATCGGGGCAGCGGCACCTTTTCCGGGCTGCGAAGGGCTGCCGGGTTGGGGGGCCTTTTATCTGGTCCTGGGGCTCCTTCCAGTTGACGTCGTTCGGTCTGTAAGCGATAGACCTCCCTTCCGCGGACCTGCATGTCTCGGCGAACCGCTTCATCCATTCTCTGAAACCGAAAAGCCTGTTCCCTGGCGGCCGCCATGTCGGCGATGCGCCTGGCCATCATTTCCTGCCGGGCCGCATCCTGGCTGGCTCGAACCAATTCCATTTGTCTTGCAAAGGTATGCGGCGGGCGGGCGACGACGTGTTCCCGGCGGTATCGATACTGTTCGTGGAGATAGCGCTCCCATCCGGGATCCCGGGTATGCTGAAACGTTCGGAATCCCAGGTAACAGAAGTCGTATCCGTATACGGTTGCCTTGCGGGAATACCAGGGATAATAACCGCGGCTTTCATAACGGACATCATAGTAATCCCCAAAAAAGAAGTGGTGGGAGTGGGAAAGAATGAACAAGCTCAGGATCACAGGCCGAATGTCCAGGGCAATGATCGGTGCATAAAAATAACTAGGGTAGGCGTATATGGGACGTTGGTAGTATACCGGTGCGAAGAGGATCCCGCGCCGGTCCAGGTGATAATCCCAGTAGCCGTGAACAAAAATATAGCCCCTGGGTGTCCAGTGATATCGTGCCGGTGTCCATACCCAGTTCGACTGCACCGTTACCCAGTATCCAGGTTGCCAGACATATCGGGCTCCGTGCCAGACCCAGATACCCGGCATCCATACATGGTTGATGGAAGGGGAAGGCGAATTGGGACCGACCTCGCGGGAGGCGGGAGGGGGCGGCAGATAGACGGTCTCCTGCATTTCCGTGGGTGCCCAGAATCCGGATACATACCGTATCTGGTTGTCCACCAGGCTCCAGTAGCCGGGAACCCATTGGCGGCCCGGCGGAATCGCACGCCAAACGCCACTGATCCATATGAAATCGGTTCGTTCTTCATCCCAACTCCAGTATCCAGGGATCCATTCTACATTGTCTCCCTCGGGCCGCTGATCCGGTGGGAGTTCTTCTATGGGGTCAGGTGGAAGCCTGGGAACCAGGGGACCCGGTTCCCCGGCGTTGGCTGCCACACTGGCAAAGGCTTCATGAATCGGTCCCCTGGTTAACACCTCCATTCCATCTTGTGAAATTTCTTGGGAAAATACGGCGGATCCAGTTCCGGCAACCAGAATCCAGATCAATCCGAACCAGAAACAGATGATGCGTTTATGAATTGATATCGGATAAGTTTCCATGATACCTCCTTGTTCCACGGATTTGGGGATAGGCTTTCCTGTTGTGCTACCCAAATGGGGCTTTCTTCCGCCTATAGCCCCCGGTCTTTGTACCAGGACCCCGGAAACCTGTTTTGCATATTTCATTCCAACTGGAAAGTTCGAAAGATACCACTTCATTTTTCCCAAACGGGAGAAAAGGGATTGTCTTTAGACATGATATGCACTCTATCAGCAAAAGAAAAGAAAGCCAATATTCTGTTGCGGAATCCATTTTTTGATTCGAATCTGCTACCAGGTTCT
>CAZTKB010000272.1:0-4527 GCA_964614125.1 uncultured Desulfobacterales bacterium
GGCGAATCGGGGTGCCTTCCACCAGATTCAGGATGAATTGGGTGATCACGCGTGAACTACCGATCCGGGCGGATGCCAGGGAGTCCAGTTTCGGCCCTACCCAGTTGAAAGGTCGGAAAAGGGTGAATTGCAGCCCCTGACTTTTGCCGTATGCCCAGATCACTCGATCCAACATCTGCTTACTGCATGAATAAATCCAACGCTGTTTATGGATGGGGCCAAGAACAAAGTTTGAGCGCTGCTCATCAAATTCATCGTCCGTGCACATGCCATAGACTTCAGAGGTGGAAGGAAATATCAGCCGTTTCCCATACTTGACGCAATACCGCACTACACGCAAATTTTCTTCGAAATCCAGTTCGAATACCCGCAACGGGTTGCGGACATACTCAATTGGGGTGGCAATGGCCACCAGTGGCAGGACAATATCGCATTTGCGAACATGATACTCTATCCATTCCCGCATGATCGAAATATCTCCTTCCGTGAAATGAAAATCGGGATGCCCCAGCAAATGTCCGATGCCGCTCGAACACAAGTCCATGCCGTGTACCTCATAGCGGCCGCTTTCCAACAACCGCTCACTCAAGTGATTGCCGATAAAACCGTTGACACCAAGGATCAGGACATGCTTTTTGCGGTGTTCCTCTGTTACCGTCTCGGTCTTGCCTTTGAATCGCATGCCGACAGCCAGGTTAAGTTCCTGCGCGAGTTGCCGACCGCTCATGTAAACGCCGTTTTCACTCTGCCCGTAGCGAACCTCCACTGCGGCTTCGCCACAAGCGATTCGCAGAGGATCTGTCGACATTATGCCGCCTGGATAGGCTCCCGGCGCTGCTGCCGTCTTATCAACATCCCAGAAGATGCACTTGCGGTTTCCCAGAAAGGAAAAAGCTCCTGGATAGGGGCGGGTCACCGCCCGCACAAGGTTTCGGACCATGGTCGCGTTTTGGGTCCAGTCAATCAATCCGTCCTGCAGTCCGCGCCCGCCTAAATAGCTTGCTAAGGTTTTGTCCTGTGGGACGCGGTCAGCCTTGTTTTCCCGGATTTTCGGCAACAGGACATCGAGCAGTTCGCCCGCTGCATTGGCGAGCTTCGCATGCAGGGTCAAGGCCGTATCGCTTTCTTCGATAGCCACTCGCTGTTGGCCAACGATGTCGCCGTCATCCGGTCGTGGCGTCATGTAATGCAAGGTCACCCCGGTTTCTTTTTCTCCATGGATCAACGCCCAGTTCACCGGACACCGGCCCCGGTAACGGGGCAGCAGCGAGCCGTGAAGATTCAAACAGCCCTTCGAAGGAATGACGAGGATCTCCTCGCCAACCATTTTGCGGTAATAAAAAGAAAAAATGACGTCCGGCGCCAATTCCCTGATCCGTTCAACCCAGAGGGGGTGGTTGATATCTTCCGGCGCGTAGACCGGAATATCATTGGCGGCCGCCAATTCCGCCACTGACTCAAACCAGGTATTTTCATTCGGATCGTCCTCATGGGTAAAGACCGCCTGGATATCATAGCCATGCGCCAGAAGGGCTTTGATGCCAACGCATCCGATATTGTGATAAGCCAATACAATTGTTTTCATAAGCCCCTCCTCAATAAATTCAAAGTTGTCGATTTGCTCGACTTGCGACCATTGTATGGAGAGCAGAATCGGGTTGGTCGCCGCAATCATCGATGGAGTTGCCCCGGATTTCATGGATAAAAAAGCGAGGCCTGCTGCGAACATCGTGATAGATGCGTCCGATGTATTCACCGAGAAGACCCATTCCGATAAACTCCACCCCGATAAAGACAAAGAGCACCGCAAACAGCGTAAATATGCCCTCGGCCGCCCACTGGGAGCCGTAGGCAAATCGCAACACCATCAGAAGGACGCCGAAACCGATGCCGCTGGCCGCGATGAGCAACCCCAGCAATGAAAGTAAGCGCAGGGGAAAAGTGGACATAGAGGTGAGCAGATCGAACTGGAGCGAAATCAGTTTGAAGAGGCTGTACTTGGATTCACCGTTTTCCCGCAAGGCGTGTTTGACGGGTATTTCAGCGGTGCTGCTGGCAAAACTGTTGGCCAGGATCGGAATAAAAGTGGAGCGCTCCCGACACTCGAGCATGGCCTCGACAACCGGCCGCCGGTAAGCCCTGAGCATGCAACCGTAGTCATGCATCATGACCCCGGTGGTCTGCCAGACGAGTCGGTTGACCAGCGCCGATGCTGTGCGGCGGAATAGGGAGTCCTGCCGATTTTCGCGCACCGTGCCCACGACATCCACACCGCGATCCATTTCACCGACCAGTCTGGGGATTTCTTCGGGAGGATTCTGAAGGTCCGCATCCAGCGTGACGACGATATTGCCCTTGCTCTGCACCAGCCCGGCAAAAACCGCCGCGTGCTGGCCGTAATTCCGGTTCAAAATAACACCGACGACTTCAGTGTGTTGATCAGCGGCCTGGAGAATGAGATCACAGGAGCCGTCCCTGCTGCCGTCATCCACCAGGATGATTTCAAAATCGCGCCCGGTTTTTCGGCAGGTGGCCAGACAGCGGTCAATAAGCTCCGGCAGATTCTCTTTTTCGTTATAGACCGGAATGACCACGGAAAGATCCGGCGCGGCATTCATGCGAGCACCTCCTTGATTGCCGCAACAACTTCATCCACGTCGTTCAAGGTCATGTCCGGAAACAAGGGAAGCGAAAAAATCCGATCCGAATTCCACTCTGTGTTCGGCAGCGCGTCTTCGGGCAGTTGCAATGTCCCGCGGTAATATTTCTGCCTGTGCACCGCCTTAAAATGGATACCCGTACCGATATTCCGCTTTTTTAGTTCCGCCATGAAGGTTTCCCGGTCCATACCCACCCGCTTTGTGTCCAGACGGACAATAAACAAGTGCCAGGCGTGGCACATGGGATAGGAAGGAACAGCGAGAGGCACGATTTCATCAACATTGGCTAACAATTCCCTGTAACGATGCGCCAAAAGCGCCCGTTTTTGATTGAACTCATCCAGCCGGCGTAATTGTCCTAAAGCAAGGACCGCCGCCATATCGGTCAAATTGTACTTGAATCCAGGCTCCTGAACCTCTGCCTGCGGAGAACGCCCCTGAGTGTTGCGGTCATAGGCGTCCACGCCAAGCCCGTGAAACTTCAGCCTCCGGATATGTTCGATAAGGCCAGGGTCGTTGGAACAAAACATCCCGCCTTCGCCGCAGGTCATGTTTTTGATGGGGTGGAACGAAAAGATGGCGGTTCCCCGCCGGCCGATTCGTTCCCCCCGGTATTCTGTGCCGACGGCATGGGCCGCGTCCTCCACCAACGGAATGTTTTTTTCCGAAGACAGTTGCCGCAACGGGTCCATATCCACCGCAGCGCCTGCAAAATGCACCGGGATGATCAGTCTGGTACGTTCGGTAATGAGCGGTTCAATGGTTTTCGCCGAAACCAATAGCGTCTCGCGTTCGATATCGGCAAAAACCGGCGTGGCTCCGGCGAGCTTGATGAGATTCACTGTGGAGACCCAGGTCATGGAGGGGGTGATCACCTCATCTCCGGGGCCGATACCCAACGCCGCCAACAGAAGATGCGTGCCAGCCGTACCGGAACATAGCGCCACTGCCCCTTCAGCATTGCAGTAAGCTTTAAAGGCCTCTTCAAACTCGGCTGTCTTGGGGCCGGTGGTGAGCCATCCGGAACGTAGAACTTCGGCCACCGCCTCGATTTCGGGTTCGCTGATGGACGGTTTGGAAAACGGCAGAAATGTTGTCCGCATAATATCTTCCCTCTATCCAGGTTCAATCACTTATTTGGCGGATCGAAAAGGGATCTCCTGATCCGATCTGTTGTTGGGTGGGAATGTAACAGACGAAAATGAAGAAAGGATGAAGCGGCGAGGAAAAAGGATTCCGGGTGTTTTTTACTGTACTTAACATTATGAACGGTAACTCTTTTTCTATGATGCGTTGGATCGTTTCCGGTAAGTTTTCCGCTCCGGCCAGATGTGGCGCGCCAAGCACCAGAGAAATTCCCAGGACAAGAGATATCGTCCAATGGTTTGACATGTGTTTTTTCATTTTTATTCGCTTTCTTTTTCAATTAGCTATTTGCCGAAACCAAACCAGTCATTTTCTTCCTCGATTTTCAGAATTTTGCCGTCTTCCGCAATATACACTTCATAATGGATACCGTCTTTTGTGGTGAGTTCAACTTCCGTAACGACCTTTCCTTTCCACTTTTCTTTTTCAACTTCCGTAATTTCGGCACCGGAAAACGCCTTTTCGATGCTGCTTTTAACAGCTTCGGGCAAATCCATACCCTTGTCGGCAACTGCCAATCCCAGCGTCAGTTGCATACACAGCGCCATAGACACGCCCAAAACGATAACTACTTGCTTTTTCATTACCTTTCCTTTCCTGTGGTAGTTTTCCCTATCCATTTTCTGTCTTCAACAGACGGAGCCTGAAAAATAGTGATGGGGCTAACCTGGGGTGATGAAAATGTCGGGTTTTCAGTGTTGAAAATTCATACGGATTTTGT
>CAZTKB010000273.1:0-4516 GCA_964614125.1 uncultured Desulfobacterales bacterium
GGTGGGGCTCCACTGGCCCTGTCCGAATGCGGAACATCCGGGAACCCCGATTCTGCATACCGAGAAATTTCCTATCGGGAAAGGGGTGTTTTTCGGAATCGAGTATATTCCGCCGGCGGAAACGGCGGATGAGGAATATCCTTTGTATCTGACCACCGGCCGGGTAATCTATCAGTACCATACCGGAACCATGACCATGAAGACCGAAGGGTTGAACAACCGCGCGCCGGAATGCTTTGTCGAAATTTCCCCCCGGGATGCCCACAGGCTGAACCTGGAAAACGGCGAGGCTGTTTCCGTCGCATCCCGGAGAGGACAGATCGAGGCCAGGATCCAGGTTTCTGAAAAAGCAGTGGATGGGACCGTTTTCATCCCGTTCCATTTTGCCTTGGCGGCGGCCAACCGGCTGACCAACGCAGCCCTGGATCCGGTTTCCAAGATTCCGGAATACAAGGTCTGCGCCGTCCGTCTGTCCAAAGCCGCCTGATGGCAACCGGCAGGAATCCGAATTTGTGGTGAACCGGCGGATCATCCTGAAACCCGGAAGGGAAAAATCGATTCTGAACCGGCACCCGTGGATTTTTTCGGGTGCCGTAGCCGGAATCGAGGGGGATCCTGGCCCCGGGGACACCGTGGACATTCTATCCCATCGCAAGGTTCTTGTGGGCCGGGGGGCGTTTTCCCCTCGGTCTCAAATTGTCTGCCGGGTTTGGTCTTTTTGTCCGGATGAGGAGATCGGACCGGATTTTTTTTGCCGTTCCATTCGGAATTCGGTCTCCCGCCGGAATTTTCTTCACCCCTTCGAGTCTCACTCCGCCTGCCGCCTCGTGTATGCCGAGTCCGACCATCTGCCCGGAATCATCGTCGATCGGTATGCGGATTTTCTGGTCTGCCAGTTTCTGTCGAGCGGAGCGGAACGCTGGAAAGGGCTTATGGTGGAGATTCTGGCTCAAGAGGTCTCCTGCCGGGGGATATATGAACGGTCGGACACACCGGCCCGGGAAAAGGAAGGATTGGCCCCGGCGGCCGGTGTGCTGTTCGGACAGGCTCCTCCAGATTTCATCCGAATCCGGGAGGAGGATATCCGGTTTGACGTGGATGTCCGAAACGGGCACAAGACCGGTTTTTATCTGGATCAACGGGACAATCGGCGTCGATTGTCCCGCTATGTCGCGGGAAAGGAACTACTCAACTGTTTCTGTTACACCGGTGGGTTCGGCATCACGGCGCTGGCTGCCGGAGCGGATCATGTCACTCAGGTGGATACCTCGGCCGAGGCTCTCGATATGGCGGCACACCATGCCGACATCAACAGCCTCGATCCCACCCGTATGGATTATATCCAGGCCGACGTCTTTCATTTGCTCCGAAAATACCGGGACAGCCGGAAGCAATTCGATGTGATCGTCCTGGATCCGCCCAAATTTGCGGAATCCATGTCTCAGGTGGAGAAGGCGGCTCGGGGGTATAAGGATATCAATCTGTTGGCCATGAAATTGCTTCGTCCGGGCGGGATCCTGGCAACGTTTTCCTGTTCCGGCCGGATCGGGCCGGAACTATTCCAGAAAATCGTGGCCGACGCGGCGACGGATGCCGGACGGTTCGGACAGGTTTTGGGGTGGCTCCACCAGGGGGCGGATCATCCGGTTGATCTGTCTTTTCCCGAAGGACTTTATCTGAAGGGGCTCATCTGCCGGATGGATTGAATATCCGGAGCATCCCGGTTGGCCTCTGGTATCGATTTGCATGGATCCGATCACCATCCTTGAAAAATACTATGACCCCGGTTCCAAGCTGTATGAAACCCTGCTGCTTCACGGCCGACTGGTGTCGCAGAAGGCTATTCAAATTGCCCGATCCGTCTTTCATCTGAATCCGAACCAGGAATTCCTTCATGCCGCCGCCATGCTGCATGATATCGGAATTCGGGAATGCCGCGCCCCGTCCATCGGATGTCATGGACCCCATCCCTATGTCTGTCACGGTGTTTTGGGAAGAGCCATTTTGGAACAAGAAGGATGGATTTCGCTCGCAATGGTGTGTGAGCGTCATGTCGCAGTCGGCCTATCGGCAGGAGAAATTCAAGGCCGTCGGCTCCCGCTCCCGGTTCGGGACATGCTGCCGATTACTTTGGAAGAAAAAATCATCTGCTATGCCGACAAATTTTTTTCCAAGGATGGATCTGCGGAGCAAGAAAAAAGCGTTTCCGAGATCGAATCCGGACTGGCACCTTATGGTACAGAACAGGTGCTACGGTTTCAGGAGCTTCACCGGTTTTTTTCGGGCGGTTGACCAATTGGTCCGAAAGTCGGTTGTTTTTACGGATCAGGTTCCGAAAAATTGAATCGCGTACCGGATGGCCGTGAACAGGATGATGCCGGAAAGCATCCCTTTGATGGTCCTGGCCGGAACATGCTTCTGGCAGCGGGCCCCCAGGTACATTCCCGCCATTCCCCCAACCCCGAACAACACTCCCAGAAGCCAGTCCGGGGCTACGGACACATTCGGATAGAACGGAGCCATCGCCTGGTAGAAAAGGACCCCGGCGATGGAGGTGACGAAGGTTCCCATCAGGGCGGCCCCGGCCACAGTGTAAACCGGCAGCCGAAAAAAGGTGACGAAAAACGGCGCGATGATTGCCCCGCCTCCGATGCCGTAAATACCACCTACGACGCCGACAATGGCGCTGAGGGAAAAAATCCCCCAGAACGGGACGTCGAATTGGTCCTCGTAAAAGGTGTATCCCAGCCGTTTCAGATTGAAGTGAGTCACCTGCACGGCACTGGAGGCTATTACCCCGGATTCGGGAGCTTCTTTCCGATGCCGACGGACCATTTCCTGGAACCGGGCTTCACTGTTGGTTTTGTCGGCGGAGGCCGTGTTTTTTTTGAGCAGGTCCCCGACCATTCTCAGGCCGATATACAGCAACACGGCCGCTGCAAACAACTTGAAATGCCGGGGATCGGGAAGATAGGCGACCCGGATGAACGCGCCGATGAATACGCCGGGAAGGGTTCCGGCGACCACGACCCAGGTGAGGGGCCAGACCATGCGGCCTTCTCGCCAATACCGATATACGCCGCTGGGAATGGCCACGATGTTGAAAAGCTGGTTCGTGGCGCTGACGGACGGATGGACGTATCCCAGAAAGGACATCTGGAAAGGCAGGAGTAAAAACGCCCCGGATACCCCACCCATGGACGTGAAAAAGGAAATTACAAACGCCACCAGCGGGGGAATCCAGGGTGAAACTTCGATTCCGGCGGTTGGAAATATCATGGTTGCGTCTCCTGCGTGGATGGAAATATAGTAGTGACACGATTAAAAATAATATCGTGTAACAGGATTATCATTGGTTTGTCCAGGTGTCAATAGAATTGACGCCCTGGAAACCGTTCTGAGAAAGGACATTGATCCATGAAATCAGCAATCCGGGGACGAACGGAAAGCACGAATCAGCTGACCGCATCCCATGAAACCGGATGTCTGGATCCGGTTCAACTGGGGTGCTTGGAAAACGCCTTCCAGGAATGGGTCCAAGCCTCTTCTCGGCAGGATATCCGACTGGCCCGGATGCGTGTGCTGTTGATCTTTCTGATCATTCGGTATGCGGGTGCCCGGTTGAACGAGGCCTTGGAACTCCAGCCGCTCAAGGATATCGATACCGACCATGGAGTGGTTCATCTGGGAGCCACCCGAAAGCCTCCGCGGAACCGGAAAGTGCCGTTGCCGGATCCGGCTGTGGTCCGTATTCGCTCCCTGTTGGACGATCTGGAATTTCGGAATGCCGTGATCCCAGGATGCCGGGTTGACCCGGGCCATATCCGCCGGAAATTTTATGAACAGGCGTTGTCCTGCGGTTTGTTACCGTCCTTGTCTGCACCGGATCTCATCCGCAAGGCACGCGGAGTGGAACTTATGCGGGAGCAGGTGCCGCTTCCGGTTGTCCAGCGGATTCTGGGCCATTCCACCCCGAACCTGGCCGCATCGTATGTACGGTTTTCCGATGACGATATGAATCGCCTGGCCGAACATTGCATTGCCCGGGAAAGTCGCCGGAAGACCAGTGCGCGGAACATGTTTTTCGGAAAAATCGATACAGTTCAAAAAGGGGATATCCAATCCATGGTTCAGGTGATGACTATCAGCGGGGTGGTGATCACTTCGGTGGTGACCAATGAAAGTCTGGATCGGTTGGAAATACAACCCGGCCGATGGATCACCGCGGAAGTGAAGGCACCGTGGGTAATTCTCCAAAAATGCGACCAAGAGCCGAGGTGTACGGCAGAAAACCGTCTGAGTGGGCCCGTGATCCGCATTCGGGAAGGGGGGATTACCACCGAATACACGATCCAGCTTCCGGATGGAACCTGGCTGTGCGCCCTGGCGAGCCGGGAAGCCGGGGACCGGCTGCAGATCGGTCGGATGGAAATGGTATGGGCGGTGTTCACCGCACACGCCGTGGTATTGCATGTGGATTGAAACGAATTTGGCGCCATCCGAAGGGCCTATTCCG
>CAZTKB010000274.1:0-4483 GCA_964614125.1 uncultured Desulfobacterales bacterium
TTTGGAATTATTTTTCATGACATTCTATCTATACATTAAAGGTGTCATTGTCAAGCGTTATTTTCCATCCGGTTTTGGCATGCTACATAAATGGTATTGGACCCATTCAAACCGGAAAAATTGGCTACTGGGATTCCATTCGGATTCATTGCGGACGATGTGCTCCCTATAATTGCGTTGCCACAATGTACTGGAAAACGGCGGCCATCCGTATTGTTTCACGAAATCGGCATATCGATTTGTGTTCATGGTTTTGAATCGATGTACCCTATCCGGTACGTTAACCCCGTAGGGGCAGGCCCCTGTGCCTGCCCAATTGGCCCCCGTTCCTGTTCGTTGCCGTCATCAGGGCGGCCACGGGGGGCCGCCCCTACAATATTTGTCCAATACCCATTGGCGGACTTCTTTTAACGTCTCTGCAAAATTTTCCGGGGCCTTTGCCATGTAGCAGGTTACAACGGATGTGGAAAAGGGAAAGTTGGCGATTATTCTAGAATTTTTGGCCATTCTACGCCGCCAGTCAGTAAGTTTTCAGACGTCGGTTAATTGTTGAAATTTTCGAGGTTGGAGAGTCAGTCAACTGGGTCACATCTGCCTCGTCGCGCATGTTGCCCTTTTGTCCGGGTTGACCGCGCCACTGGGCGGTGTTCATGCCGAACAAGGCCAGATTGGGCACGTCGGCTTCGCTGGCACAGACCGGCGAAGTCTGCTTGGCGCTGAGTTGCAGTGGGATCAGGTGCTGCTGGATGGCGCCGGTATGAATGCGGTAGTTGATCTTGGCCAGGTTGCGGAGTCTTTTCCCACAATAAGAAGCAACTTTCCTGTTGCCGCGAAGTGCCCCCTTAAAAAATCGTCGTTGGATCGATTTTATGGTTGTGCATATCAAAAATTTATTATATGTAAAATTAATTATTATTTATTCATATAAATTAGGTAAATTTATTTAACTTGTGTCCGTTTCTTATCGCTATGTCTATTGGGTTGTCGGTTTCGGAATAGAGGGGGCAATGACATTTTTAGAAGCTTCGTGTTCTTCGAAGGAGAAACGCATGAAGGTGAAACCATTTTTTCGAAAGGCCCTGCTGCCAGTGGTGCTGGTTTTTCTGGCTTGGATGCCGCTATCGGGAGAGTGTCATTCCGGGATTCCCTCCGGAGGGCATATTTTACAAGGAACCGGAAAGATTGTGAATAATGGAGGATTCCTGGAGGTAATCCAGGAATCGGAAGTCCTGGTGATCGAGTGGGACTGTCTGGATATCCCGGAGGATATGACCATGCATTGTTCCCTGCCCGGATTAGACAGTACAATTATCCATCGGGTTCGAGGGCCGGGAGTATCTCGGATTTCGGGACGTCTGCTCTCCAACGGCCGGGTATTTCTGGTGAATCCGTATGGTTTTGTATTCACGGTTTCCTCCGATATCCATGCCCGAGGTGTGACGGTTTCCACGCGGGACATCCGGCCTGAGAACTGGAGTGTGGATAAGGAAGCCGATACAGATGACCGTCCTGCCTCCATCAATCTTCATGGCGCCATTCAGACGATGCCGGGAGGAGATATCACCTGTATTGCACCAGAAATCCAAAACTCGGGGGAAATGATCTGCCCCAACGGGATGCTTCTGCTAATTTCGGGAAAAGTGGAGAATTTACCGCAAGGCATGAATCAATGGATCGACACGGGGGGAAATCGTGGAGTGATCCGAAATTTCGGATGGATCCAGGCGGATGGTGGGACGGTGATGCTGTTGGCCGGAGCCGCTATGGGAAGTTCGGAAGTTCTGGTGGAAAACACCGGCGGTATTCGTTGTCAAACGAAAAAAAACCATATGGGAAGTATTCTCCTGTTGGCTGATCGGAATATCGGCAGACTGGTGGTCGGAGGGATTCTGGACGCATCCGCTCCGGACGGTGGTCCCGGTGGATTCATCGAAACTTCTGCGGCCGAGGTGTCGGTGAGAGAGGATGCCGTTGTCACAACCAGGGGGGCAAACGGAGATTCGGGCCAATGGCTGCTGGATCCTCAAGATTTCGTGATCGCCCCGGTGGGCGGAGATATGACGGGAACACAGTTATCCAAACAACTGGAAAACTCGAACGTCGAAATCCAGAGTGCATCGGGATCCGCCGCCGGGAACGGAGATGTTTTCGTTAACGATCACATCACTTGGAACGCGAACACCCTGACTCTTTCCGCCTTTCGTAACATCATTGTCAACCGCGAATTATATGGCTCCGAAAATGCCAAATTGGATCTCAAGTATGGTCAAGGCTCTTCCAACGGAACGATCAGCGGATCCAAGGCTTCCTATTCGGTCAATGCCCGGGTCAATCTTCCACCGGGGGCTACTTTCCGGACCAAACTCGGGAGCAGTGGTTCCTGGAGACAATATACGGTCATTACCCAATTGGGGTTGCCCGGCAGTCGGACCGGAACCGATCTGCAGGGGATGGCGGGTAATCTTTCCCGAAACTACGCATTGGGTGCCGACATCGATGCCTCGGTCACGGCTGATTGGAACCAGGGACAAGGTTTTGAGCCGATCTCGGGAAACAGTGCCGGACTCTTTCCGGTGGAACCTGCCTTTACCGGCATGTTCGACGGCCTGGGCCACACCATCCGGGGGCTTTTCATCCGTCGAAACATCAATTGCCTCGGCCTTTTCGGGTATGCCAAAAACAGTATTATTCAGAATGTGCGCCTGACAGGCGGGTCGATTACAGGGGGGCATTTTACGGGCGGGTTGGTTGGATGGCTCCAAGGAAACAGCAGTCTGCACAATTGCGCCAATACCAGCCCGGTTCAAACGGAAGGAAGTGCCTTCAGCTTGGGAGGATTGGCCGGTACCTCCCGATTGTCTGATACCACCATCAGAATTTCGAACTGCTTCAACTCGGGTGCTGTCACGGGAGCTTATCTGTATGCGGGGGGACTTGTCGGGATTGCGAACGACACCCTTTTGACCAATTCCTCCAATATCGGAACCGTTGCGGGATATAACGTGGTTGGGGGCCTCGTGGGCAGTACGAATAAGGTGGACACTCTGTTCGTCCATTGCTTCAATGCCGGGAAGGTAATCGGAAACAATGTTACCGGCAGGCTGACCGGAGGACTTATCGCGGAAATGGAGTATCCCTATGCCCAAGTCACAGGATCTTATTGGGATACCGAAATATCGGGAGAGATAACTACTGCACCAGGTGGAGGGATGGGGCTTTCCACGACAGCCATGATGCAGATGGACACTTTTTATGCCGGTGGGTGGGATATCTGTGACTATGGGCATGGCATGGAACCGTTGTGGCGGATTTATGAAGGCCAAAGCTATCCGTTGTTGCGGAGCTTTCTTACACCCGCCACCTGCCTGTTTCCGGGAACCAAAGTTTATGACGGAACAACCGAGGTTCAAGCGGAGTTTTTTTCATGGCTGGTACATGCCGGAGAAATTTTCGACTCCAGCAAGGTGCAATGTACATCGGTTCGGACCACCGGAAAGGATGTCGGATCCTATCCGATCGACCCGGGTGGGATCCACTCCGGTCAGACGGGGTATGATATCCGGTTCATCGGAACGCCTGCGCTGGATATCACTCCGGCGCCTCTGTTGATTACCGCCAATGAGCATGTCAAGGTGTTTGACAACAAGCCATACCAGGGGGGGAACGGCGTGGTGTGTACCGGGTTGGTTCCGGGCGAATCCATACATGTTCTGGAAGGAGTGTTGAGATACGAAGGGGACAGCCAGGGCGCGGTACAGCCGGGAACCTATTCGATCATTCCTTCCGGACTGAGCTCGGGTAATTACGCCATTACCTTTGTTCCCGGGACCTTGACGATTCTGGAGACTACCCAGTTGTTCACGATTCAGGTCTCCGCGGATCCTCCTGCCGGGGGTACGGTAGATGGAGGAGGGGAATATGCCGTGGGGAGCCTGGTTACGGTGCGGTCGGTGGCAAACCCGGGGTGGAAATTTGTTTGCTGGAGTGAGAATGGAGGGGCGGTATCCACGGAGCCTGATTATAGTTTTTTGGTAACCGGGGACAGAAGTCTGACGGCGGTTTTTATCGAGATTTCCGGTTTGAAACCGGTAATTCGGAGCCTGGAACCATCTGAAACGGTTGCCGGGGGAGAGGAGTTTTCACTGATTGTCGAAGGGGAGGGTTTTGATGATACCTCCCTGGTTCGCTGGGAAGGGTCGGAACGTCGGACAACCTATGTTTCTTCGGGCATCTTGGCCGCCGAAATTCCGGTTTCTGATATCCGGTCTCCGGGCCAGGCAAGCATCACGGTGGTCAACCAGGTATGGGAGATCCGGATGATGGAATCGGATCCTGTGTTGTTTCCGATCCGTGACGCCTTGGTGAGCGTACAGCCCATTCCAACTCTGGGTGAGTGGGGGGGGATTCTGTTGGCGTTCCTGTTGCTTCTGATTGTCATCCGACGGCTGAAGACAGAAATGGCCTCCCATAATATCTGATATTC
>CAZTKB010000275.1:0-4478 GCA_964614125.1 uncultured Desulfobacterales bacterium
CATCGAGATTGGACAGACGGTGAAAATCGCGTGGGTGGATCAATCCCGGGATACCTTGGACCCTGAAAAAAGCATTTGGGAAACGATATCGGACGGGAAGGACACGATTCTGCTGGGAAACCGGGAAGTAAATTCCCGTGCATATGTGGCCCGGTTCAATTTCAGCGGATCGGACCAGCAAAAAAAAGTGGGAATGTTGTCCGGTGGAGAACGCAACCGGGTTCACCTTGCCCGGATGTTGAAAGAGGGGGGAAATGTTCTGCTGTTGGACGAACCAACCAATGACCTTGATGTGAATACCATGCGCGCATTGGAGCAGGCTCTGGAAAATTTTGCGGGATGCGCCCTGGTGATCAGCCACGACCGGTGGTTTCTGGATCGCATTGCTACGCACATCCTGGCGTTTGAAGGTGACAGCCGGGTAATTTGGTTCGAGGGAAACTACACGGAATATGAAACGGACCGGAAAGCCCGACTGGGAACCGCGGCGGATCAACCCCATCGAATCCGGTACCGGCAGCTTACCCGGCGGTAATCCCTTCCGGGAGGTTGCGCAATCAGAAAGAATCGAATATGGATGATTATCGGCTGAACCAAAACGAATTACACACAGCCCTCACAGATATGGACACCCTGATTTCGGAGATCCGTGGGATTTCCGGAACAAATGACGCAGCAATCTTGGAATGGGAGAAAATCATTCAAAACACGGCCTCCCAGACCGGAAACGAAATCATGCGGGTTGCCGTGGTAGGCCCGATCAAATCCGGCAAAAGCTCGTTCATCAATTTTCTGTTGCAGGGGGATTATCTCAAACGAGGTGCCGGCGTCGTGACATCGATCGTGACGCGTGTCCGGCATGGAAAATCGCTTCGGGCAACGCTTTATTTCAAATCCTGGGAAGAAATTGATTCCGATATTTCCCAGGCAGCGCTGTTTCTTCCGGATGTGATGGACATCGACCGGTCGGAGAGAGTGCGTATTCGAAATCCGGAGGACCGCCAACGGCTGAAAGAGGCTTTACGGCTGTTGGACACCGAATACCTGGTAACCAACGGAACCCGCAGCATAAACGCGGCCTTGATTTCTTCCTACGTGAATGGATTCGATTCGGTTCAGCCTCTCATCAGGGAAAACTCGGCCATCCAACACTACGAGGGAGAGCGGTTCGGAGAGCATCACTGTTTCGTTGGCGACGATACACTGGCCGTATATCTGAAAGACATCGAGTTGGAAATTGACGCGGTCCGGCTGGAGGAAAACCTGGAAATTGCGGACTGCCAGGGCAGCGATTCCCCCAATCCCCTGCATTTGGCAATGATCCAGGATTACCTGCTTCTGACCCACCTGATTGTCTATGTGATCAGCAGCCGAACCGGGCTCCGCCAAGCCGATATTTCCTTTCTTTCCATGCTTCGGAATATGGGAATCGCGGACAATATTCTATTTGTTGTTAATTGTGACTTCAGCGAACATGAATCCCTGGAAGGATTGCATACCCTGGTCGACCGGATACGAGAGGAAATTTCCCTTTTACGGCCCGACCCGGATTTGTTCGCTTTTTCCTCCTTGTTTCACCTGTTCCGGGAAGATGCTGCAGGACTGACTGAAAAAGACCGCTTGCGGTTGTCTCAGTGGGAACGGGAAACCGATCTGGTCGCTTTTTCCGAGCGAGAAACGGCGCGGTTTTTGTTCGTATTTCAAGAAACTCTTGATTCACAAAAATTTCGTCTGCTTCTCCAAAATCCCATCGAGCGGGTTCGGACGTTGGCCGAATCCATCGCCCACTGGATCGGAATGCATCAGGAAATGTTGCATCAGGATGCGGGGCAGACCGGAACCATCATCCAAAAAATCGATCGGCATCAGAACCGTATCCTTCAGTTGCAATCCACGGTTCAGAATACCTTGAGCGGTCACCTGGAAAAACTGAAAGCCGAGTTGAAGGCGGATGTGGACACCTATTTCGATCTTTCCGGATCCGGCCCCATGTCATCACTTCCCCAGTTCATTCGGGGCCGACAGATCGAATTGGAAGGATATCGGAACCGGTTGCAACAAGACGGCTTCACCAAGGCCCTTTTTTTGGTGTTCCAGGAATTCCGACGGCAAATCGATGAATTTGTCGCCCGTTCCGTCAATCCGGATATCATCCGGTTTATCCGTAGCCGGGAAAAGCGTGTTCTGGAATCCCTGGCCACGGTGGCCGAACCTTTTGACGGTTTGTTACGGGAAGCGATCAGCGAATATCACCTCTCTCTCCAAACCATCGGCCTCGAATCCAGTGTAACCTCGATTGAAAACATGCCGTTGCCGGACCTGGAGTGTGTGAAAACAACATCCGGACTCAAATTGCCTCCGGCGGGAATTACTTTGCGATATTCCGCGCGAATCAAATCCGAAGCCGTTCTCCGCATGGGTGCCTATACCATGTTGACCTGGATTCGGCGGTTATTAAAAAAACCTTTCCGGAACCGGGAAGACGATGGGCTGATGGCCCTTCGCGATGCGGTGGAGCGGATGAAATCCGAAACAGAAAGATCCATGGACGGTCACTTTCGGGATTATCGCGAGAACATCAAGTTTCAATATCTTTTCAAGTTGGTGGATGCCACTGCTTCGGTGTTGCACCAGAATATTATGGAGCGGTTCCGGTCGTATTCCGCCGACAGTTCCGAGATCACCTCGTTTGCCCGAAACCATCAGACCGACAAAACCGGGATTCTGGATGCCTTGACGCGATTTGGAAATACCACGGACGATATCCGGAACCGTATGGGTCGTATTCGAAACCGGCTGACACCGGAATCCGGCGGAAATGAAGCCCCTTGATCTAATCCGGCCGTATCTGGTACAAAACCGTTGGGTGGTTGCCACCGGTGTTTTCTGTTTGATTGTGGTCGATTTTCTGCAACTGATCATTCCCCGGATCATCAAACATGCCATCGACGAACTGGCGCTCCTTCGAATCGACGCCAACTCCCTGCTGGCAGATGCCCTGATCATTGCCGGAATTGCCACGGCCATGGGGATCCTCCGCTACGTATGGCGAAAATGTTTGATCGGGATGTCCCGGGAAGTGGAAGAAGGTCTGAGAAACCGGCTTTTTTCTCATATCCAGACCCTGTCTGCCCGGTATTTCGACCAGGTGAAAACCGGAGATGTCATGGCCCATGCCACCAATGACATCATGCACATCCGAATGGCGGTTGGAATGGGCGTGGTGGCACTGACAGATGCGGTCGTGATGGGAACGGCGGCAATTGGTTTCATGCTGGCCATTCATGTGGAATTGACCGCCTATGTCGTGATCCCGATGCCCATGATCATTCTCACGACACGGTTTTTCAGTAAACAAATGCATCAGCGGTACCAGGAAGTGCAGGCCTCTTTTTCGGATCTTACCGAAACGGTCCGGGAATCCATCGCCGGAATTCGGATCATTAAAGCCCATGACACCCTGGAAACCGAAATCCGGCGGACGCAGCAAACCTCTCAGAACTATATCCACAACAATCTTCGGCTGGCCCGGATCACCAGTTCCCTGTTTCCGATGATGGTGTTTTTTTCCAATATCAGCCTCGCCCTGGTACTGTTTTTCGGCGGTAGGAAAACCATTTTCCATCAAATCACCCCCGGAGATTTTGTTGCCTTCATCATCTACCTGGGATTTCTTACATTGCCGATGATGTCCACCGGTTGGGTGATCAACCTGATCCAGCGCGGGAGAGCTTCCCTGGGCCGCATCCATCGGATCATGACGGTGTTGCCGGATGTTTCGGATCCGGCAACACCGGTTGCGGTTGCGGACCGGCCACGCGCCGGAGAGATTTGTTTCGATTCCGTCTCTTTCAGTTATGCGGATCCGAAGGATCCGAACCCGCCGGTCGCTCTGGCCGGTATCCACGTCCGCATCCGTCCCGGAGAGTTCCTGGGGATCGCAGGCCCTCCGGGAAGCGGTAAAACTACCTTGTTGAATCTGATTCCACGGATTTACGATGTCACCTCCGGGAGGGTGACATTGGACGGGCATCCGGTTCAAGCTTATCGTTTGCAGGATCTACGAACCAGAATCTCTTTCATGCCGCAGGAACCCTTTCTTTTCGCTGGAACCATCCGGGAAAATATTGCGCTCGGAAAATCGGAACTTTCCGATGCAGACGTTCTGGAAGCCGCCGAAAAAGCATCCGTACAGGAAACCATTCTTTCATTCCCCAAAGGACTGGATACCGTGGTAGGAGAAAAGGGGGTGATCCTTTCCGGCGGACAGAAGCAGCGGATTGCGCTGGCCCGATGTCTGATCGGTCATACGTCTGTTCTTCTGTTGGACGATCCCATCAGCCAGGTGGATATCGAAACCGGTCGCCGGATCATGCGTTCCATACAGGAGCTTGTTGGAACCATGACGATCATTCTCGTGTCTCACCGTCTCACTGCCTTACGGGAGGCGGATCGGATTTTAATTTTGGATGGGGGGA
>CAZTKB010000276.1:0-4462 GCA_964614125.1 uncultured Desulfobacterales bacterium
AGTTTCTCCATCGGGAAAAGGTGGGACAAGCCACCCCCGTTCCGGCTTTCCGGCAGAAAGGCCATTTGCTCAACTTAACACTTTTTACAGCTTTTCCTGCGGGAAAGGCAGAATAGGTCCCCCGTTCCGGCTTTCCGGCGAGCCGCCCTTTTGGGAAAGCATCCCCTCCCATCTGGTGGGCTTGGCCAGGGTTACCATTTTTTTCCCTCCCCACTGGTGGGGGAGGGTCAGGGTGGGGGGGTAAAGCGGCCGCCCCCATTACGGCTTCATGGACGAGGACCCGAAAAATCCGCGGGATCCAGTATCGGGGTGAAGGTGTCGTCAAAGGCCATCTCTCCGCGCATTACATATTCCACGTAGGAAACAGCTCGGTCGTAAGAAAAGGTCAGCCGCTTGAAGAGAAAGGCCGGGTACCCCGTATCCACGTGGAAGAGGCGGGCCAGTCCGTAGGGGATTCCGACAGCCGTCATGCTCTGGCTCATGCGTGTCAGGGGGAGGCGGTATTTGTGAATTAACAGCTCATGAATGGATTCCGTTTCCAGATTCTCCTCCAGGATACCGGGGCAGCAGTCCGAGAGGAGATACCGTATGGCGTAGCGTACCGGTTTTCCATCAAAGAAGTTCAGGATCCGAAGCAGGAAGACGGGTTCCGTGGTCTGTAATTTTTCTTCGACTTCTTTCGGACAGTCGATGAGACGGGCTTCCAGAACCCGGGTGGTCAGCGTGACATCGAGGTCTTCGGCCCATTTGCGAAAGGGGCGGACCCGGAAAAACCCGCGGGTATAATGCGGTTCCCGCCGGACAAAGGATCCCTTGCCCGGAAAGCGTTCTACCACTCCTTCCCGTTCTAATTCCTCCAGAGCCTTGCGGGCGGTCATCCGGCTGACTCTGAACTGCTCCGCCAGCCTGTTTTCGGAAGGAAGGGCGTTGGACAGATCTCCGGAGGAGATCCCCCGGACGAGAAATTGCTTGATCGTTTGGTATTTCGGGAGCATGGGCTTCTATACCTTATCTTTGCCCGGCATGTCGAGAGTATTTTTTTCCCTTGACACAGTTACATTCTTGGATTTAAAAGGCTTCCAGGTATTGTATATACAACTGTTCCATCGATTCCGTTCGGCAACCCCGTGCCGTTCGCCCCGCTTTTCCAGCCATTCGGGAGGATGTTCCGCCTATGACCGCCGATTTCATCAGCAACCAAGCGATCCGGGATTCCATGACCATCCGGCTGGACCCCGAATTGCCCGCCTACCCGCCGTTTGACACGGGAATCCGCCGGGCTCCGGACCGGGGGTACCGTCTCACATCGGAGCAGACCTGCACGGCCCTTATGAACGCGTTGCGTTATGTGCCGGAAGCGCTCCATCCGGCAGTTGCTCCTGAATTTCTGGAGGAGTTGACCTCGCGGGGACGAATCTACGGCTACCGTTTCCGGCCGCCGGAACGGCTCCGGGGGCGGCCGGTCCATGAATATCCGGGCCGTTGCCTGGCCGGAAAGGCCTTTCAGGTCATGATCGACAACAACTTGGATCCGGATGTCGCCCTGTACCCTTACGAGTTGGTCACCTACGGAGAAACCGGGAGCGTTTTTAGGAACTGGATGCAGTACCGGCTCACCATGCGCTATCTCCAGGAGATGACCGAAGATCAGACGCTGGTGATGGCCTCCGGACATCCGCTTGGTCTCTTTCGTTCGGGGCCAAAAAACCCTCGGGTGATTCTGACCAACGGGTTGATGGTCGGAATGTACGACAACCTCGCTGACTGGGAGATTGCGGCCCAGATGGGGGTCACCAATTACGGGCAGATGACAGCCGGCGGATGGATGTATATCGGTCCGCAGGGAATCGTCCATGGCACCTACAACACGCTGCTGAACGCCGGCCGCCTGAAATGCGGTGTGCCGCCGGACAAAGACCTGAAAGGAATTCTCTTCGTATCGTCCGGTTTGGGTGGGATGAGCGGTGCCCAGCCCAAGGCCGCGGAAATTGCCGGAGCGGTTTCGGTCATCGCGGAGGTGGATCCGTCACGGATCCAAACCCGTCTGGAGCAGGGATGGGTCCGGGAAGTATCGTCCGATCCCCGGCAAGTGTGGCAACGCGCCTTGGCCGCACGTTCCCAGGGGCAGGCATTGTCCATCGCGTTTGCCGGAAACGTGGTGGACTTGTTGGAAGCCGCGGTGATGGATCATGTGCCGATCGATCTGCTCTCGGATCAGACCTCCTGCCATGTGGCCTATGACGGCGGATATTGTCCCCAGGGGATGAGTTTCGAAGAACGCACCCGGATGCTGGCCCAAGATCGCCCCCGGTTTCGGGAACGGGTCGATGCCAGCCTTCGGCGGCATTACCGGCTGATCCGGACCCTGGTGGACCGGGGGGTCTATTTTTTCGATTACGGCAACTCTTTTCTGAAAGCGGTATTTGACGCCGGTATCCCGGAAATTGCCCGCAACGGCCGGGATCCGCGTGACGGATTCATCTTTCCTTCTTATTTTGAAGATATCATGGGGCCGATTTTCGACTACGGATACGGTCCTTTCCGGTGGGTTTGCCTGAGCGGGGATCCGGAGGATCTGGCCAGGACCGATCGCGCGGCCATGGAGTGCATCGATCCCTCCCGTCGGCCCGAGGACCGGGACAACCGGTTCTGGATCCAGGAGGCCCATCGAAACCGGCTGGTCGTGGGGACCCAGGCCCGGATCCTGTACCAGGACGCCGGAGGCCGGGTCCGGATCGCACGGGCCTTCAACCGGATGGTCCGGAGCCGGGAGATCGGACCGGTCCTCATCGGCCGGGATCACCACGATCCGGGCGGAACCGATTCTCCGTTTCGGGAAACCGCCAATATCCGGGACGGCAGCAATGTCACGGCGGACATGGCGGTTCATTGTTTTGCCGGAAACTGTGCCCGCGGCATGTCCCTGGTCGCCCTTCACAACGGCGGCGGCACCGGGATCGGGCGGGCGATCAACGGCGTGTTCGGCCTGGTTCTGGACGGGAGTCTCCGGGTCGACGACATCATCGACTCCGCTCTTTCCTGGGATGTGATGGGAGGGGTGGCCAGGCGGAGCTGGGCGGGCAATCCCCACGCGGTGTCAGTGGCCATGGAGTCCAACCTCGGAAACCCGGTGGGGGATCAAATCACCCTGCCCTACCAGGCGGACGGAGAATTCGTCCGATCCCTGGTCCGTCAGCGGGTCGGAGGACCATCATGACGCGGCAACTGATCGAATGCGTACCGAATTTCAGCGAAGGCCGCCGGCCCGATGTGATCCGGGCGATCACCGACACCTTCCGGAACCGACCGGGGGTCTATCTGTTCGATGACCGGGCCGACGCGGACCACAACCGCTTGGTCGTGAGCTTGGTCGGGGAGCCTGGACCCATCGGGGATGCCCTGATCGATGCGGCGAAAACGGCTGTCCGGTGTATCGATATGGAAACCCACTGGGGCGGCCATCCCCGGATCGGCGCCGTGGACGTGATCCCGTTTACCCCCATCCGGAACATCACCTTGGCCGAATGCGCGGAACTGGCCCGGGAGTTTGGAAAACGCTTTTTTGCCGAGACCGGGGTGCCGGTGTACTTTTACGAGGAATCCGCCCTGCGTCCGGAACGGAGGCGGCTGGAGGTAATCCGGAAAGGGCAGTACGAAGGTCTCAAACAGGATGTCGGCTATCCGGAGCGGCACCCGGATGTCGGTCCGCCCCGCCTGCATCCCACGGCCGGCGCCGCGGTGATCGGGGCGCGCCCGTTTCTGATTGCCTTCAACATCCAGCTGAACACCTGTGACGTGGAGATTGCCAAGGCCATCGCCCGGTCCATCCGGGCCTCGGACGGAGGGTTAGGCCATGTCAAGGCCATCGGGCTTCCTCTGACGGACCGAGGTCTGGTGCAGGTCAGCATCAATATCACGGATCATCAAAAAAATCCGCTTTACCGGGTTCAGGAGATGGTCCGGATGGAAGCCAGACGGTGGGGGGTGCACATCGTGGATACCGAAATCTATGGCATGGCGCCGGCCGAGGCCCTGTTGGCAGGCGCTGCCTACTATCAGGGGATCGCCGGGTTTCAGCCGTCCCAGGTGATTGAGTTGCGGCTGTTGGAAATGATGGGGGACGCGTAGCCGTGATCACCAAAATCTTTGCCAATGCACGGATTTTTTCACCGATGGATACCGGCCGTCCGGCGGCGGGAGCCGGCCAGAGCAGACTCCGGTTTCTGGCCCGGGGGGCGATCCTGGTTCGGGATGGGTTGATCCAGGCTGTCGGGCGGGAAGTGGACCTGATGAACCGGGTGGGAGACAGCCGGATCGATCGGTGGGTGGATTGCGGCGGCCGATGTGTGATCCCGGGGTTTGTCGATCCCCATACGCACATGTGTTTCGTCGGCCGCCGGGGGGTCGAGTTTTCCCGTCGCATTTCCGGAACCCCCTACCTGGAAATTTTGCGGGGGGGAGG
>CAZTKB010000277.1:0-2997 GCA_964614125.1 uncultured Desulfobacterales bacterium
GAAAAATTGGTGCCCTGGCCCAGAGCCTCACCAGAATGAAGGGAGAAAATTGGCAACCCCGGCCCAGAGCCTCACCAGAATGAAGGGAGAAAATTGGCAGCCCTGGCCCAGAGCTGCACCTGGGTGAAAGGGATAAGCTGCCAGCCTTTCCGCCGGAAACCCGACCCATTCCGGAGTTTTGCTTGACTTGATATCCCGCATTATCTATAGGTTTACCAAAACGCACCGTTTTCTGACAGCCGGATTTCACTTGTACAGTACTCACATATTTTTTTGGACCGGACAGATGATGTCATGGGCCGGATCCCCCATCGACCGCCTGTTCGGACATCGGGACGCATGGCCGTCCCACATGGGAAAGGAGAGCAGGATATGTATGTCGGCGGAGTGATGCATACCAACCTGGTGACCGTGTCACCGGAGACCTCCCTGGTGGATGCGATGGAACTGATCAAGGAAAAAAAGATCGCCCATCTGCTGGTGGTGGACAAAAAAAACAAATTGATCGGGCTGGTAACGGATCGGGATTTGAAGCAGAACTGGGCGTCCCCCGCCACCACATTGAGCGCGCATGAATTGAACTACCTTCTCACCCGGGTGACGGTGAGTATGATCATGATCCGCAATGTCGTCACGGTCACGCCTCAGACCACCATCGAGCGGGCCGCCCTGATCATGCAGGAGAACCGGATCGGCGGGTTGCCGGTCATGGAAGACGACCGATTGGTGGGCATCATCACCACCACGGATGTCATGGGGGTTCTGCTTCAGGCGATCGGTATCGATAAGGAAAGCCTCCGGTTTACGGTCCTGGTTCAGGACCGGGTGGGATCCATTGCGGAAATCGCCACCACCCTGAAAGAAAATTCGATTAACATCCGGAGTATCTTCGCCTGGCCGGACCGGCAGTACAACGGCGTTTACCATCTCGTACTGCGGGTTCCCCTGCGGGACGGGCAAAAAGGGGTCACGGCCCTGAGAAACGCCGGATTCAAGGTTCTGACCGAGTATGTGCGGGATCTGTCCCCGTACATGCCGGTCGTGTGATTTCCGGATGCTGCATCCACCGGAAAAGCGGGCCCGATCCCGGAGCCCTATTTATCATTTTTTCACTCAGGAAGGAGAAAACTCATGAAAAAGCGGGTTTGGCAGGTATTGGCGGTATTGGCGGTGTTCATTCTCGGAACCGTTGTCAACGTATCCGCAGATGCGGTTCAGGATATTCTGAAACGGGGTGAGTTGCGTGTGGCGGTTCAGACGCAGGGCCCTCCCTTCAGCTTTGTCGATAAAGCGGGAGTTCGGACCGGCAGTTCGGTGGAATTCTGTAAACTGATGGCCCAGGAAATGGGAGTCAAGGTGGTTTTTCTGGATTTTGACTGGGACGGCCTGATTCCGGCGCTCCTGTCCGGAAAAGCCGACATGCTGGCCGCAGACATGACCGCCAACCTGAAACGGGCCCTCAAGGTCCGGTTCAGCGAACCCTTTTACTATACCGGATCCGTTATTTTCACCAAAGTTTCCGACACCCGGCAATCTCTGGAGGAATTCAACAAAGAGACTGTGACCGTAGCGGTTCTTTTGGGAGCCACCGGTGAAGCCGTTGCCAAACGGTTTCTTCCCAAAGCCAAAATCAAGTCTTACAAAGGCGGCGGACCGCTTTTGATCAACGCTGTCCTGGACGGCCATGCCGATATCGGCTTGAACGACGAATCCGCGGTTACCGGCCAGATGGCGGAATTTCCGCCGAACAGCGTCAAAGTTCTTCCGGCCAAATTGTCCCGGGAACCGCTGGCGTTTGCCGTCCGTCCCGAAGATTCCCACCTGGCCGAATGGATTAACCTGTTTTTCCAGTGGATTCAGGAGGACGGCCGATACGAGGAGAACATTAACTACTGGGTGAAATCTCTGGATTGGAAAAAGGACCATTGATAGGATATCCGAAACAGCATGCTTGAAACCTTTAACTTCAGGGTGATCTGGGAGTATTTGCCGCTGTTCTGGCAGGGCATGGTTGCCACCTCCTGGATTTCCCTGATTTCCACCATCGGGGCCATGGCCATCGGAATCACAGCCTGCATGCTCCGGCTTTCCGGAATCCGAATCCTGGTTTTTCCGGCCATCGTCTTTATCGAGGCCATCCGCTCCACTCCCCTTTTGGCTCAGTTATATTTTTTCTATTTCGGTTTTCCTTCCCTGGGAATCCGGATGAATGAGTATCAGACAGGGATACTGGCCCTCAGCCTGAACAGCGGCGCATATATTGCAGAAATTCTCCGGGCCGGTGTGCAATCGATTCCCGCCGGTCAGATCGAAGCCGGCATGGCATCCGGCCTCAGCTATCTGCAACGGTTGCGTTGCATCATCATGCCCCAGGCCATCGGTATCACCATTCCGCCTTTGCTGGGCCAGACCATCGTACTGGTCAAAGACAGCGCCCTGTTGTCCCTGATATCCGTGATGGAACTGACCCGGGCGGGACAATTGATGAATTCCGAGCGTTTCATGCCGGCGGAAGGTTTCTTCACAACCGCCGTGTGCTACCTGATCCTGTATCATGTCCTGAAATCCCTCTCGTCCCTGTGGCAGAAAAAACTCATTTATCGCCCGGCGGCGGGCTAAGGGGGCGATATGTGGAGCTATTATTTCAACAACCTGATGGGCTCCCTGCCTTTCTTTCTCAAAGGGCTCTGGATGACCATCCTGGTATCGGGGATCAGCCTGATCGCCGGTACGATCCTGGGATTTCTGGTCGGGATCGCCCGGAACAGTCGAATTCCGGCCTTGCGTTATCTCTTGGCGCTCTATATTGACTTTATGCGGGGAACCCCGTTTCTGGTGCAGGTATTTATCGTATTTTTTATTTTTCCGGAATGGGGAATCCAGATGGAGGCCTTCACCGCAGCGATCCTGAGCCTGAGCGTCTATGCAGGAGCTTATATCAGCGAAATCGTGGCCGGTGGACTGGACGCCATCCCGGCCGGCCAGATCGAGGCCGCC
>CAZTKB010000277.1:3097-4425 GCA_964614125.1 uncultured Desulfobacterales bacterium
TGGCCCATCTGCCCACTCCGGTCCAGTTCATGCCCCGCTTATCGGAAATCCTGGGAGTTTCCCTGTTCATCAAGCGGGATGACCTGACCGAAAGCATTGCATCCGGAAACAAGATCCGGAAACTGGAATATCTGATGGAGGATGCCCTCCACCAGAAGGCGGATGTCGTAGTCAGCTACGGAGGAATTCAATCCAATCACTGCCGGGCCGTGGCTTGGGCAGCCGCCCGTTTGGGTATTTCGTGTGTCCTGGCGCTTCGCGGAGAAGAACCGCCCGCCATTCAAGGCAACCTCCTGTTGGATTATATCCTGGGAGCGGACGTCCGATTTTTCCCCGCCTCCCGGTTTCAGAACATGACGGATCTGGATGAAAGCATTCTTTCATACCTCCGCCGGGAAGGGAAAAAACCCTACAGCATCCCGATCGGAGGCTCCAATGCCATAGGAACCCTGGGATATATCCGCATGACCGGGGAACTGGCGGCCCTGGAACAGAGATTCGGCCACATCTATCATGCCTTGGGGTCCGGCGGAACCTTTGCCGGAATGATTCTGGGATGCCAATACCATCACCTGCCGGCCATTGTCCACGGCATCGCGGTATGTGACGACACGGCGTATTTTGTCGCGGAATTGGAGCGCATCGAGTCCGAGTTTCGGGAAAAATGGAATCTGTCGGTTGACTTTTCAAATGCCCGAGAATGGATAGACGACCGGTACGTCGGTATCGGATATGCCATGAATACAGATTCCGAGTTGAGAGAACTGATTCTCATCGCACGCCGGGAAGGGCTGGTATTGGATCCCGTGTACACCCTGAAGGCGTTTCTGGGGATGGTGGATCACATCCGGAAAGGAACCGTGCCTCTCGGGGCTTCGGTCCTCTTTGTCCATACCGGGGGCCATGCCGGAATTTTTCCCAAAAGCGCGGAACTGACCCGGCTTCTGGAATCGCCCGATTTGCATTCCCCGCCACCCTGAGCCTTTTGTTCATGCCTGTTTCCCGAAAAACCGAACTGGTCGCCAACTGGCAGACACTGCAACGAATTTTTCTTCGCCCGGAGAACGAGGAGTCCGGAGCCGCTCTCGTGAAGTACATGGAGCAGATCCTCTTCGGACTCCACGAGTTTCTGAAAGAGCATGTGGGTATCACCCGGGAGGCAAGTCTCAAAACGCTGTCCGACCGGTTTACCGAAAGTTGTATCCATCGGCATCCGGCCCAAAAACTGCCCGATGTGATCCGCGGCATCATCGAGGATATCGCACCCCACGCCGTCAATATATCCTCTCCATACTTCATCGGTCATATGACCTCCGCGATCCCGTTTT
>CAZTKB010000278.1:0-4410 GCA_964614125.1 uncultured Desulfobacterales bacterium
GCCAGGGACCGTGAATTTGACACGATACCTCTTCATGGCTGGATATTTTTGATTCACTCCGACGGGATGGTGCCTTGGGTGATCGGTCATGACATGATGGAATCCATACGGTATCTGATCGGTCGAACCGGAGCGCGGGCACGCTGCCGATACCAGGACGCCCTGTTGCTGGAGGCCGTGAAACAAAAAAAAGTGGAAACGGTTCGGTTGGTTCTTCGACATGATGGGAGTTCGGATACTGGAAGGCATCACGCCATGACTCAGGTTCTGGGGGAGGGTGACCGGAAGTTTCTGGAACTGCTTTTTCAAAACGGAATTTCCGCAACCACCTGGCAGTTAACTCTGGCCATCCAGAATGAGTTTCCTGAATGCGTGGATGTGATTCTCCAATTCTGTCCGGAGTTACTCAATGTCGTCAACCGATGGAATGACACTCCGCTTCAATCCGCATATTACCAGGGGCATGTCCCCACCCTGGAAGTTCTGCTGAAAAAAGGGGCCGATACGGCCAGCCTGATCAATGAAATGGGGGAGTTGCAATCGGACATGCATTCCTGGAGGATTCCGCATCCAGCCTTTATCCGGACAGTGGCGGAGATGGGAGCCGGTGTGTACAGTATTATGGACAGAATTTACCGGGAATCCCAATACGGCCCGCCTCGCCCGGCTGAACTCCTGGTGTTGCTGGAACATGGCCTGGATCCGGAGTGGCGGTTTGCGGACAACCGGATCACCCTGAACGAATTTGCCATTCACAACGAGATATTACTGGATAATTTCGAAATTTTACGGCAATCGGACCTGCATGTGTTTGGAAAGCTTCGATGGCCGTTGGTCGATGATTATCGCAAACGCCTGGATGACGAGATCTTTAACGACGCAACCATTCAGACATCCGATGGCAGGGGAATTCGAATCAATCGCCGGCTGATGGAAACCCGGATCGGATGCCCCTTTACCCGCACGGATGAGGTATTGAAACGGTATTCCGAACCGGAGGTCTGCGGATTTCTGCGATGGGTGTATACCGGAATTTCGTCGATCGAAGAAGAAAAAGCGGTTCGACGGATTTGCCTGGATCTGGGAATTTCCGCCCGGGAGTTCAGCCGAAAAACCGGACCGAGAGGATTTATCCACGACATGGTGTGGTTGTCAGGACAGGAGGTCACGCGGGATTTCACCATCGTGGCCAAAGGGCATTTGATCCGGGTCCATCGAATGGTGCTGGCCGCAAGATCCGAATTGTTCTGGAACATGTTCGCGACGGTACAAAACGACTCATCCGGACAGGTTCACGATTCCAGCGGAATTTCTCCGGCCGCATGGCGGGTGATGATCCGGTATATGTATACCGGCCGTCTCGAATTCGGTGAACTGCGGAAACAACCGAAGGTCGTAGGGGAGTTGATGGAACATCATCGGTTTTTTCTGTTGCACCCCAACGAGGAAAACCGGGAAAACCCCTTTTCCCTGGTTCGAAAGCTGGAGGAGTATATGTGGCTGTTGAAAGACTGAGGGGCTGGCTACGACGGCCGGTTTGATACCGCTTGTTTTCCCAGATACCGGTTCCAGAGCCGGATGACGTTGTTGCGGATACGCCGGAACCGGTCTTCGGAAACCACGGGCGGTTTTTCCTGGAGGCTGAGGCGATGCACCGCGGCCCGGAAGGTCAGATAGGCCTCCTTAAGAAAAAAAGCCTCGTTTTCCGGTATGATGCCGGTTTCGATCAGGGTGGTCAGTTGCCGGACGTTATCCGTCCACTGAACCAGGTCGACATGGTGGCAGGATTCCAGGAGTACCAGATATTGAACCAGGAACTCGATGTCGATAATCCCACCCCGGTCATTTTTCAGGTCAAATCCGACCAGATTTCGGCCGGAGTGTTCTTCCAGCAACCGCCGTCGCATGCTTCGCACCTCCCGTTTCAGCAATGCGGGGTTTCTCGGGAGGCTGAGAATTCTCCGGCGGATGTCTTCAAACCGTTGGGCCAGCGCCGGATCTCCACTGATCGGGCGGGCTCGCACCAGGGCCTGGTGTTCCCATGTCCATGCTTTTTGTTGTTGGTATCGTTCGAAAGCATCGATCTGGCTGACCAAGATGCCCGAGATCCCGTCCGGTCGGAGCCGCATGTCCGCTTCATACAGCCGGCCGGCACGGGTCCGGGTGGTGAGGATATGAATAATCCGTTGACCCAGCCGGGCATAAAACTGGGAATTGTCGATGGGCGCCCGTCCACCGGTCGTTGTGCCGGTGGTTCCGTCGTGCAGAAAGACCAGATCCAGATCCGAGGAATAACCCAGTTCGATCCCTCCCAGCTTTCCATATCCGATCACCACGAAGCCGGTTCCGGTTTCCGGAGAAGGCGTTCCATGTTTTTCGACCAGATACCGCCATGCCAGATCCAAGACCTGGTCGATGATCGTTTCGGCCAGTTCGGTCAAATGATCACTGGTGCGCATCAAAGGCAGGGCGCCCGCGACATCGGCCGCGACCACCCGGAACATGTTCACCTGCTGGAAAATACACATCCGCTCGATCTGGTATTCCAGTTCGTCCGGGGGGATGGCGGCGAGCTGGTGTCGGATTTCTGCGGCCAGTTCCGCCTTGCGGGGAGGACGGTACAGGAGGCGGGAATCCAGCAATTCATCCAGCAGGACCGGATAGCGGCACAGAAACGTCACAATCAGGGGGCTTGCGCTGGCGAGTCGAACCAATTGCCCGAGTGTCTGCGGGTTTTCGATCAGAAGGGACAGATAACTCGTGCGGCGTTCAATCGACTTGACGATCTCGATGATCCGATCCAGGACATGCTCGGGATCCGGGGAGCGGGAGGCGTGGTACAGGATCAGGGGCATCAGCCGGTCCAGACGTTTTCGGCCGTCCGCACTCATGGAACGGGTGGATGGATTTTGGCGTAGATTCTCCAACAGGGCGAGCACCCGGTCCGGATCCGAAAAACCTAGCCGGTGGAGATCGGTCCGGACTCCGGCGGGATCGGCCTGCTCCAGCCACAAGGAACGGAATTCGGATTCCAGCGGATCGAAGGCCTCATCCGCCAGATGGTTGTGTTCCAACAGTGTGTTGAAGTGACGATGGACCGTGGTCATGTGCCGGTCCAATTCGGCGAAAAACTCTTTTGGATCCGGATATCCCATGGAGGCGACCAGGCGGAGACGGTTGAAAGGGTCTGAGGGAAGCTGGTGGGTTTGCTGGTCGTTGACCTGCTGCAACCGATGTTCGGTGTTGCGGAGAAATCGATAGGCGTTGGTCAGTTCTTCCCGGATTTCCGGGGGGATAATACGATGAATCACCAGGCGGTCGAGGGTGGCAAGAATTCCCGGATCCTGCAGGTCCGGGGATACGCCTCCCCGGATGAGTTGAAAGATCTGCCCGAAAAACTCGATTTCACGGATTCCGCCGGCTCCCAGCTTGATGTTTCCCGAAATGCCTTTGCGCAGGTACTCCCGGGAGATTTTCTGTTTCATTTCCCGCAGGGAATCATATACACCATAGTCCAGATACCTGCGATACACGAAGGGCCGGAGAATTTTCAGGAGTTCGTTTCCGGCCGCAATGTCCCCGGCCACGGCCCTGGCTTTGATCCAGGCGTATCGTTCCCATTCCCGCCCCTGGCGAAGGTAATAATCTTCCATGGCATCGAAACTCATCACCAGCGGGCCGTTTTCCCCGTATGGACGAAGATTCAGCTCGATCCGGAACACCATTCCTTCGGACTCGGCATGACTGATGACCCGGATCATCTTCCGGCAGAGATGGGTGAAGAATTCTTCATTGCTCACCGACTTCGCTCCGTCCCGGGTGCGGCCGGCCTGGGGGTAGGCGAAAATCAGGTCGATGTCGGAAGAAAAATTGAGTTCCCTGGCTCCCAGTTTCCCCATTCCCAGAACGACCAGGTTCTGGATATTGCCGTCGGCTGATTCCGGAATTCCCCAGCCGGGAACCGTCCATTGCCACAGAAGCCGAAGGGTGTGATCCAGACAGGCGGCGGCCAATTCCGATACATCCGACATGGTTTC
The DNA here is from genome assembly GCA_964614125.1 of uncultured Desulfobacterales bacterium. Classification (GTDB taxonomy): domain Bacteria; phylum Desulfobacterota; class Desulfobacteria; order Desulfobacterales; family Desulfatirhabdiaceae; genus UBA4064. The sequence goes on from CAZTKB010000278.1 coordinate 4,038, forward strand.
CGAAAGGTCTGCGAGTTTTGCGATATCCCTCCACGCGATCCGAACCATTTCGCGGTTGCGGAAGCGCCGGAGGAGGACAGCCAGGGATGTCTCGTCGGCAACGCCCTCCAATAGATCCGAGAGTCGTCTGTTGTATCGGGCCGCCTCATAGGATTTGTCCAGATCTCCGGATTGTACGAGATCCGTGATCAGGTTCGGATTCCGGGTGCAGGTCCGGGAAACGAAATCGCTGCTGACAAAAACCAATGGCAGGGTACGGTGGACCAGGGGACTGTCAGGTGGATCCAAGCGGTTTCGGTTCAGGGATTCCTGAAAATCGGTCCATTTTTTTTGAAAGGACTGTTGCAGCTACGGATGGGAAAGAAGGTTGTCA
>CAZTKB010000279.1:0-2821 GCA_964614125.1 uncultured Desulfobacterales bacterium
GGGGGGGAATAAAAGCGGTTCAGACAGGCAAACGGTTGATTGGCCCGCCGTCCCGGGGGACCTACCCCGCTTTCCCTGGGAAAAGAACTCGGATGCGGCACTCGCTGGCGGATCGGACAGGGGGGGAATCCGTCGAAATGGACCGGGACAACCGACGGTTTTGGAGGAGCCAACCCGACCGTAGTCGCTGTCCGATCCGGCGAGTGCAGCATCCTCAGACAGCTTTTCCTGCAAGAAAGGCGGAATAGGTCCCCCGTTCCGGCTTTCCGGCGGAAAGGTCGGCAGCGCATCCCCTCTTGCGAAGATGGCCCAGGCCGGTAGCTCATCTCCTCCCCCTGCGGGTTGGGCCAAGTTTATCATTTTTTTCCCTCCCCACTGGTGGGGGAGGGTCAGGGTGGGGGGGATAAAAGCATAACAAGTCACCCTCTCTTTGGTTTCCTGGCCCAAGGTACCCCAAGGTCCGGCCATGTTTGTCCATTTGGTCCACTTCAGCCCGACAAAATATTTGGCTTTCCGGCCACCACGCTGGTATGATGGAATAAGAAAGCATTTTATCAATTAATAGCGTAACAAAGGATTTGTCAATGACGGAAAGCCATGTATTCACCCGAAAACTGGACCGGAACCTGCCGTTGGCGGTCAGCGCCCAAGGTGTATGGATCACGGATTCGTCCGGGAAACGGTACCTGGATGCGAGTGGAGGTCCCATTTGTGTCAATGTAGGGCACGGCAGGCCGGAAGTTGCCGCCGCCATTTTCGAACAGGCCCAGCGCCTGGCTTATGTCCACGGAACCATGTTCACTTCCGGCCCGATCGAGGAACTGGCAAACAAACTGGCCGCGCATGCCGGCCGGGGGATTGATCGGTTCTATTTTTTGTCCAGCGGCTCGGAGGCCATTGAGGCGGCTGTCAAATTGGCCCGGCAGATCCACCTGGCATCCGGCAACCCTTCCCGGCACCGGGTAGTGAGCCGATGGCTGTCTTATCACGGCGCGACCCTGGGAGCCCTGTCCGTAACCGGAAAACCCTCGATGCGAAACCATTTTCTGCCCATGATTCCGGCATCCATCCACATTCCTCCCCCATATTGCCTTCGCTGCCATTATCACCTAAGTTATCCAGGATGCGGTATCCGCTGCGCAACCGCCCTGGAGGACACGATTCGGTGGGAGGGCAAGGATACAATATCGGCGTTTGTTGCGGAATCCATCGGCGGGGCCACTGTCGGAGCCATGGTTCCGCCGCCGGAATATTATCCGATCATTGCGGACATCTGCCGCCGGAACGGTGTGATCCTGATTCTCGATGAGGTGATGAGCGGGTTGGGTCGGACCGGCCGGTGGTTCGGTATGCATCATTACGATGTCGATCCGGACATCATCACCCTTGGCAAGGGATTGAATGGAGGATATGCCGCCTTGTCAGCGGTGGGATGTCGCTCGGATCATCTGGCCGTCATCCGGGAGAAAACCGGAAATTTTATTCACGGCCATACTTTCTCCCACCATGCGGTGGCTGCCGCCGCTGCTTTGGCTGTCGTGACCATTCTGGAGCAAGAAGGCCTTGTGGAGCAGGCGGAGAAGAAGGGCCGGTATTTGGAATCCCGGCTCGAACGCCTGAAGGGGCATCCCCAGGTCGGGGATATCCGGGGAATCGGCATGATGAGGGCCATCGAGTTTGTCGCGGACAAAAAAAGCCTGAAACCCTTTCCGGCCGCGGAAAAAATTACCGAACGGATCATCGCCGGGCTGTTCCAGGCGGGGATGATTGCCTATCCCTGCATGGGATTTGCCGGTGGGGAGGGGGACGGGATTATGCTGAGTCCGCCTTTCGTGATTGAGGAGGCGGAAATCGACCAGGTTGTCAATATTCTGGAATCCGTGATATCCAAGGTGTTTTCTTGACGGCCGCAACAGATACCATTCTTCTGGAAACCCGACGTCTCAGCAAATTCTATTTGGCGGGAGACCGAAAAATACCGGTGCTGCAGGAGGTATCCCTGCAGATTCGAAGCGGCGAATTTCTGGCGATTCAGGGGAAAAGCGGCAGCGGGAAAAGCACGCTTCTTTCCCTGATGGCCGGTTTGGACAAGCCCAGCGAAGGAAGGATCCTGATGGACGGGCAGGATATCACGGATTGGTCCGAGGACCGATTGGCACCATTCCGCAATCGGACCATGGGTTTCGTGTTCCAGTCATTCCACCTGGTTCCATCGCTGACGGCCTTGGAAAACGTGATGTTTCCGGCCGAACTGAATCGGGATCCCCTGGCCGGCTCAAAAGCCCGGGAGTTGATCACCCGGGTTGGGTTGGAGGATCGGATGGATAATTTCCCCCATCAACTTTCAGGCGGAGAAAAACAGCGCATCGCTATCTGTCGGGCGGTGGTGAACCATCCACGGCTGATTTTTGCGGACGAACCGACCGGTAACCTGGATTCGGAAAACAGCCGGATCGTCCTGGATGTATTGGTGCAGATGCAGCAGGAACACGGCGCGGCCCTTATCCTGGTCACGCATAGCCGGACCGTTGCAGATCTGGCGGACCGGGTGATTGTTCTGGAAGATGGCAGGCCGGTGGAGTTCTGACACAGGTTCGGTTTTTCAGCCCAGCAATTCCTTGGCTTTTTCCACGGCTGCAGTGGCGTTGGGCGCATAGCCGTCGGCCCCGATTTGTTTGGCAAAATCCGGTGTGGCAGGGGCTCCGCCGACCAGAATTTTCACGCGTTCCCGAAGACCCGCGGCACGGACTGCCTCGATGGTTTCGGCCATTCGGGGCATCGTGGTGGGCCACGATTACCGTTTCGGCCGCGAACGCGAGGG
>CAZTKB010000279.1:2831-4396 GCA_964614125.1 uncultured Desulfobacterales bacterium
GCAGGGCGGACATCCCAAGCAGTGTCGCCTGGTGTGCGGAGACAGCCTCTGCAAACTTCTGCGGAGTGACGTCCACTCCCAGGTCCACGACCGTGAATCCCGCGCCCTCAAACATCATGGCGACCAGATTTTTCCCGATGTCGTGAAGATCCCCCTGCACTGTCCCGATGACCAGTGTTCCGGCAAGGGGAATGCCTCCGGCGGCCAGAAGGGGCCGAAGAATTTCCATGGCCGCATGCATGGCCTTGGCGCTTCGCAGAACTTCGGGAATGAACATTTCAAAGGCCTTGAATTTTTTCCCCACGACCTCCATTCCGGGAAGAAGCCCGTTTTCCAGGATATCCGCGGCAACGGCGCCTGCGGCGAGCGCTTCCCGGGTCAATTCCACCACCAGCGCCGCATTCCCGGCGACCAGGGTTTCCGACATACGATTTGCATCGAATTTCATGTGTTCTCCATGTCTGGTTGTGTGTGAAGGTCCCGGAGGCCGGCCGGATTTTCCGGAGCCGGGCAGACGGGCAGAAAAGTGCCGTGGCCGGTTCGTTTTTGCATGTAGAAACAGGCATGGTGTACCGCGGATTGGACTTCCGGATCCGACGGAAGAACCGATCCGATGGACGGCAGGTAATTTCGCTCCGAAAGAAGCCGGAATGATCGGGGAAAATTCAGATCGAAAACCCAACTGATCTGGAGCAGTTTGAAATCGTTTAAAGTTCTGACATCCGATATGGATGCGAAGGTTTCGTTTCGGATCGATCGAAGCACGTTTGGGGAACATTCGGGGGTATCCGGAAGCCCCAGTTCGATCGTGGTGTTGGGGTGGTGTTCCTTTTCCCGGTAGTAGTCCGTTACCACCCGCCAGATATCCAGTTTGTCCGCATCCCGGATCAAGCGCATAAACAAAAGGGACCGTGGGGATTCGCGGGAAGGCAGGACAGCGGCATTGTGAAAAGCCACGGACCGGAACAGGATCCGTTTTTCGTCCGGATTGATTCGGGAGTGAATGCGGCTTTCCGCCATAACCCGAAGCCCCAGGCGGGCATGATTTTCGGACACCCGGTCCAGAAAGGTGCGGTACCGCCGGTATTGCTCGAAGCGGCCGATATCGTGAAACAGAGCGATTGCCTCGGCCAGATGCCTGTCGGGCAGCGGAAGTTCGAGGCTTTCGGTCAGTTCGTTCATGTTGTCACAAACCCGGGTGGTATGCTCCTCTTTCAGACGGATATTCCGGTCGTGATCTTCGTTGCCGGAATAAAAACGTCTGACATAGGATTCAAACCAGGCTTTGTGGCCGTGAAGTTCCTGGATGTCCATGATAAAAAACCATTGGGTCCGAAACTTGTTTCGAAGGTTTCGGACATTGTTGAGAGACTGTGCAAACTGTTTTCGAAAACATTCATTTTTTCATGGACTGTTCGGCATGTAAAGAAAAAAACGGAATGGCCGGGTATCCGTTTTCCCTTTGGGAAGAGCGGGACAGGTCCCCACGAGTCGGGGCACTGGCTGCGGCATTGGCCAAACTCTGATTGCGGTTGTGGGGAGCTTGATCTCCCGCAAAAAGATGC
>CAZTKB010000280.1:0-4382 GCA_964614125.1 uncultured Desulfobacterales bacterium
CTCCGGCGTGAAAACCGCAGGCGATGTTGGCCGAAGAAATGAAGGGGATGACCTCCTGATCCATTCCCAGAGTGTAGGCCCCGAAGCTTTCCCCCATATCGCAATTCAAATCGATGTTCATCGGTTTCAATGTCCCGTTGTATAAAATATTTTCAGCCTGGATCTTGTCTGTTACCGCATCAGGTTGGGGAGAAAAAGAACAATCTGCGGGAACACGGTGATCAAGGCGGTGCCCAGTCCCATCAGGACAAAAAACGGCAGGGCATCCCGCGCCACCACAAAGACATCGTCGTTGTTGAGGGAGCTGATGACAAACAGGTTGAAGCCCACCGGCGGCGTGATCTGGGCCAGTTCAATCATCAGAACCAGGTAAATGCCGAACCACACCGGATCAAATCCCGAAGCCGTCACCATGGGCAACACGATGGGCGTGGTCATGACGATCATGGAAAAACCGTCCACCAGGCAGCCCAAAATGATATACAGCACGCTCAGAATGAGAATGAGCATGAAGGGAGAGAGTCCCATTTCCGTCACCAGCATCGTCAGTTTCCGGGTGATCCCGAGGTAACCCACGACAATCGACAGATAGGACGCCCCCATGACGATGAGCATAATCATGCTGGTCGTCTTGACCGATCCCATCAGGCTGGAGCGAAAAACCTCCCAACTCATGCTCCGGGTGACAAAGGCGAAGGCGATGGATCCGATTACACCCACGGCTCCCGCTTCGGTCGGAGTGGCCCATCCGGCATACAGGCTGCCCAGTACGGCCAGGATCAAGAGGAGCACGGGAGCGATTTCCGGAATGGCCCGCATCCGGTCTTTCCAGGTATGCCGTTCCGTTGTCGACGGAACCAAAGACGGTCGAATCATACACCGAACCATGATATACACGATGAAAACCCCGGCCAGCATCAACCCGGGGATCACCCCGGCGATGAACAGTTTGCCGATGCTGACATCTCCGATGATTCCATATACCAGCATCATCATGCTGGGCGGAATCAGAAAACCCAGGGTTCCCGCACCGGCCAGCGATCCGACGGCAAGGCTTTTGTCATACCCCCTGTCTCTCAGTTCGGGGACCGTAATCTTTCCCACCGTGGCGGTGGTGGCCGCGGAAGATCCGCTCACCGCCGCAAAAAAGGTGCAGGCCAGGATGTTCACATGGAGAAGTCTCCCGGGAATCCGATCCATCCAGGGGGTCAGGCCCTGAAAAAGATTCTGGGAAATCCGGCTGCGAAAAAGGATCTCTCCCATCCAGACAAACATGGGCAAGGCCATCATGGCGGATCCGCTGGTGTTGTTCCAGGCGGTGGTAGCCAGGATGGAACCAAACGGAAGATCCGTGAAAATCAGAAATCCCCCCAGTCCGACCAAAAAAAGGGAAAACCCGATCCAGACGGTTCCACCCATGAAAAGGACCAGTAACGCGCACAAGGTCAGTGAAACGCTTGCCAGTTCCACAACAGGACTCCTTGACAGTCAGCGGTTTTTGTGAGATCCGGGAGTTGCAGCCTATCCGGAGATCGGCACCGAAACCGCCTGAAAGATGAATGATTGCCGGATTTTCACGCTCATCTTCCCAGATGCGCGTCCTCTTCCCGAAGATCCATTCCACCGGTGTTTCCCTGCAGGACCAGAACCGTTTTCAGGAATTCCCCCAGAAACTGCAGCGTCATGATTCCGGCGCCGAACGGCATGAAAAACTGGGGAATCGCCAAATATGTTTCGGAGATCTGCATGGATTGGGAACGGGTTACCACCGAATCCCAGAAAAACTCTCCGGTGAAGCCGGTGATGACGGCGCAGAACAGAAAACCGGCCGCAAAGCATACGGCATCCAATATCAGACGGGATTTTCCAGCCACAATCCGGTGCACGAAAGTCATTCGGATATGGCCTTTTTCCCGCAGGGTATAGCTGAGGGCGCAGAACGTGAGGCCGCACATCAGGTAGCCGGAATACTCCTCGGTAATGAACAGGGTGCTGCTGAACGCGCCGCGAAGAACGATTTCAACACAGGTCAATCCGAGGCCGACGCACAGCATGACGCCGGCCAACCCCCCGCTGAAGGTGGAAATCCGATCGATGGTTCGAATGATTCGTTTCATAAAAATCTCCGGTCGACAAACGGAAACGGAACTTTCCGCTTCTCCCGCAATGGTTCGGGATGAATCCGGCGGCAGCGGCGGCCGTCACTCCCCGGGAAAGCAAGAATGACGGCCTCGGTGCAACAAAATGAAATCCCGGAAACCGAATGGTTACCGGTTGACTTTCTTCAGGAATTCCTCGTACATGGCGCGGGCATCCGGCGAGGCGTCCTTGAGCCAGTCGGCGCGGATTTTTTCGGTGACGGCATTGAGTTCCTTCATGAACTCCTTGGAGGCCGGAACCGTTTCCATGCCGTTTTGCACGCACAGGTTTTCTTTTTCCTTATCCAGTTCCGCCACCTTCTTCCACATGATCTCTTCCATTTCTTTTCCGGCCTGAATGAGAGCATCCTGGACTTTCTTGTCCAACTTGTTGAAGGCTTTCAGGTTGACGTTGATCATGTCTGTGGCAATCGTGATGTTCAGCGGCTGATAGTATTTCAGGACTTCCCAGAATTTGGCATCCACGGCCGTAGGGGTGGAGGTAATGACCGAATCGATGACCCCGGTCGCCAGGGAGGAGTATACCTCGCTGAACGGAAGGGCATACGGGGTTCCGCCTGTCGCTTCGACGACCAGGGCACCGTTTTTATCGTAAGTCCGGGTTTTCAGACCTTTCATGTCCGCCGTGGAAACCACCTTCCGCTTGGTCCAGAGTCCCGCACCCGGCCAAGGGGAAATGTAGAGGATTTTCTGCCCCCATTTTTCGGCCGCTTTGTCAAAATAGGGACGGGCGGTGTCGTTCAGCAGGCGGGCTTCCTGAAAATCCAGGGCCAGAAAGGGAAGAGTTACGATCTGAAAGATTTTTTCCTCTCCCGCCACGCCGCTGACCAGCATGTCCGACAGGGGAACCAGGCCGTCGCGGACCACCTTCAGCAGCTCAGGCCCTTTGTAGCCCAGCGCTCCGCCGCTGCTGACCACAATTTCCAGTTCCCCACCGGTGGCGGCTTTCACTTTGGCGGCGAATTCTTCCAACCCCATGGTCTGGTGGTTGTTCGGCGGCCATACGGAATTGGCATTCCAGGTTGTTTTGGCCTGAGCCTGAAATACTTGGATACCCAGAACCAGTGTCAGAGCCACAGCCAGATGAATCATCTTTTTCATGGTGTACATTTCCTTTCTGTCATAAAAGGTTGGTGGTGGTTACCGTGTTAAAAAGTGTACCGTGTTACATTTCAAACAGATTAGCGGCGATCCGGCAGCCCCCCGGTCGCTCCAACACGACAGCCATGCCGATCATCGAACTTCCGCGGATATTTTCAAGAACTTAAATACGAAATAATCCGCTGCTGGAAGGAGGCGATATGGTGAACGACAATTTCCTTCAACCGGTTTTCCTCTTTTTCCCGCAGACAGGCAATAATGGAGGCGTGTTCCCGAACCACGGATTCGTAATGTCGGTCCAGGGGACGGCTCATTTCCATGTCACTGGCATAAGACAGGTAAGACAGCCGTTTGGCATGGTTTCTGGCGTCGATGCAGGCTCGGATGATAAAATCGTTTTTGGAACATCGCGCATACCACACATGAAACTCGTGGTTCGCATCCACCAGAGAAGGGATGTCCCCGCTCCGCACGGTTTCGCCCACCCGATCCGCAGCCGCGCTCAATTCCTCCAGTTCCCGCTCGATGTTCTGCCCGGCCGCCAGACCGGCCACACCGGCCTCCAAAAATTTCATCGCCTCGAAAACCGCCCGGGTGTCTTGCAAGGTAATGGGAGGAACCACGGCTCCCCGATTGGGCTGGATCTCGATCCATCCTTCCCCGGCCAAACGCAGCAAAGCTTCCCGAACCGGTGTCCGGCCCAACCCCAAATCAGCCATCACCCCTTTTTCGTCCAGCACGGCACCGGGGCGGTAGGCCAGGGTCACGATGTTCCGGTAAATCTGCTCGTATGCCGCCGCTCCCAGCGATTTCCGGTTAGAAACGCTGAGCGTCATCCGAATTGTCCCCTAAATCCGAATACATAGTTCCAAAATCCCCTTGTATGAAATGTAATTGCATACTTTATAATATATGTCAAATATATTTGTAATATTTTTTGTGCTCCTTACAGCATTGTTGGAAGGCCATGGGCAGGAAAAAAAGGATAGCTCTGGCCATCCCCCACCCGTGCGGAGGGGATGGTTTGTCAGGGGGGTGACCTGCAGGAAAGTTAAGCAAATGGCCTTTCTGCCGAAAAGCCGGAACGGGGGACCTTTTCCGCCTTTCTTGCAGGAAAAGCTG
>CAZTKB010000281.1:0-4379 GCA_964614125.1 uncultured Desulfobacterales bacterium
TATCGGAACCCCCAAGATGGTGGATGTGGTACAGCATCCGGACATCCGGCTGCTTTCCTATAGCGAGGTAGAAGAAGTATCCGGTTACATAGGAAATTATTCCGTTTCAATTCTCCGAAAGCCCCGCTATATCCGGGAAGGCATCTGCACCGGCTGCGGGGAGTGCGCGAAGGTATGCCCGGTTTCCATGCCCGGTGAATGGGATGAAAACCTGGCGGAACGCAAAGCGGTGTACCGGGCATTTCCCCAGGCGGTTCCCATCACTTTCTGCATCGACAAGAAAGACCGGGCTCCCTGTGTGAGAACATGCCCGGCCCATGTGAATGTCCAGGGATATATTCAACTGATTCGCCAAAATAAATACATGCAGGCGGTTCAGTTGATTCGGGAAAAAATCCCGCTTCCCGGTGTATTGGGCCGGGTATGCCCACATCCCTGCGAAATCGAATGTCGACGGAAGGATATGGATGAATCGATCGCCATCCGCGACCTGAAACGGTACGCGGCAGATCAGATCGATCCAGCCTTGATTTTGGATCCGCCTATATCAGAAAATGGGAAAGCCGTGGCCATTGTGGGCACAGGCCCTGCCGGCTTGACCGCTGCCTACGACCTACGGTTGAAAGGTTATTCCGTCACGATGTACGAATCCTTGCCGGTTTTAGGGGGCATGTTGCGCGTGGGCATCCCGGATTACCGGCTTCCTCCCGAAATTCTGGACCGGGAAATCGCCTGCATCCTCCGGTTAGGGGTTTCGGTACATACCGGAACCAGACTGGGGAAGGATTTCCATCTGGACGATCTGCGCCGTCAGGGGTTTTCCGCTGTCTTTCTGGCTATCGGAGCTCACCAGGGGCTGAAGCTGCATATCCCGGGAGAATCCGATTCCCCTGAGGTGATGGACGCCATCCAGTTCCTCCGAAAGGTCAACCTGGATCCCACAGCATTTCCGGATTTTCAGGGAACCCGGGTCGTTGTCATCGGTGGTGGAAACGTGGCCATCGATGCGGTTCGGGTAGCACGCCGATTGGGAGCCTTGTCAGCCACCATCGTATATCGACGAACAGAAACTGAAATGCCTGCCTATCCGGATGAAATCCACGGGGCAACGGAAGAAGGCGTACAGTTTCAATTTCTGACCGCTCCGGCTCGTGTTGTTACCGAAAACGGGCGAGTCACCGGTCTGGAATGTCAGAAAACCCGGCTTGGTGAACCCGATTTCCAAGGCAGAAGGCGCCCGGAAATCCTGCCGGATTCCTCCTTTGTCATTCCATGCGACCGCATCATCTCGGCCATCGGGCAGGCAATGGAGATTCCCTGGAACACAGCGGAAGCAGGACCGGCCTGCACGAGAAAACAGACTATCCAGACTGATCCGATCACAGGCCAGACTTCCATTCCATATATATTTGCCGGGGGGGATGCTGTCAGCGGCCCTGCCACGGTCATCGAAGCCATCGCGGCCGCCCATCGGGCTGCGGAATCCATTGACCGTTTTGTGCAGGGGCTCCCCCTGGAATCAGGAGCAGTCTCCCCCGACAAGGACCAACCGGAATGGAACCCGTTGCCGGAAGCCCCTGTCTGGATTGCTCGAAGCCGAGCCGTCACGGTGGATCCGGAAATCCGGGTGAAATCGTTTCAGGAGGAATCCCCTGGACTCACCGAAATCCAGGCAGCTGAAGAGGCGGATCGGTGTCTCAATTGCGGGAACTGCAGCGAATGTTTGGAATGTGTCCGGGTCTGTGAAGCCAAAGCCATTGATCACACCATGCAGCCGGAACATCTGAATATCCAGGTGGGCACCATCATCCTGACCACCGGTTTTGACCTGATGAACCCAACCTCTATCAAACCGCTCGGTTATGGCCGATATCCGAATGTCCTCACCAGCCTGGAGTTCGAGCGCCTCAGCAACGCCACCGGACCGACAGGCGGAAAAATCCTGATGCGAGATCAGAAAGGCTTTTTTTCACGGGCACCGGAAAGTGTGGCGATCCTTCACTGCATCGGAAGCCGGGATGTGCATTACCATGAATACTGCTCCCGGGTATGCTGCATGGCGGCACTCAAATATACCCATCTGATCAAGGAAAAAGTTGGCCACCACACGGAGGTGTATGATTTCTACATTGACATGCGGTGCTTTGGGGAAGGCTACGAAGAATTTTATCGCCGGTGCCAGGAAGAAGGGACCCGTTTCATTCGGGGGAAAGTAGCCGAAATTACAGACAGGTCGATGTCCCCCTCTGAAAAAGGGAAACTGGTGGCCATCGCCGAAGACACACTGCTGGGAAAGCGGATTCGTGTTCCCGTGGACATGGTTATCCTGTGCGCCGCCATGCAGGCCCGTTCGGATGCCGCCGATGTGGGGCGCCTGTTCGGAGTCAACCTGGGCGCAGACGGATTTTTCCTGGAAGAACATCCCAAACTCGGCCCTTTGAACACGGCAACGGACGGAGTGTTCATTGCCGGCGCCTGCCAATCCCCAAAAGACATTCCCGACACCGTCTCCCAGGCGTCCGGGGCCGCTGCCAAGGCGCTGGCCCTCGCAACCCGGGGCCGCGTCACCGTGCCATCCGTGATTTCCTGGATCGACCCGGATATCTGCTCCGGATGCGGGATCTGTATCAGCCTGTGCCCTTACGGAGCCATCGAGTTGGATCTTCGAAGACATGTTTCCGTTGTGAATGATGCGCTCTGCAAGGGCTGCGGCAGTTGTGCCGGCTTCTGTCCCAGCGGTGCAGCCCAGGTTCGGCACTTCCGAAAACGCCAGATATTCGCGGAATTCGACGGCCTGATGGATGCCCTTCATCAGGTATTGGAACAAGCATAGGAGGAATCATGGAAAGTTTTGAACCCACCATCGTTGCATTCGTGTGCAACTGGTGTACCTACACCGCCGCCGATCTGGCCGGCACATCCCGGTTGAGCTACCCCAAAAACATTCGTCTGATCCGGGTCATGTGTACGGGAATGGTGGACCCGCAATACGTGATCAAGGCTCTCCTGGAAGGGGCTGATGCCGTGTTGATCAGTGGATGCCATCCCGGAGACTGCCATTACATCAACGGAAATTTCAAGGCCCGCAGACGGGTCCGACTGCTGCAGGAAATTCTCCCGCGCTTCGGCTTCGAGCCGGAACGTTTGAAACTGACCTGGATCGGAGCCAGTGACGGAATCCAGTTCGCGGAAACCATGCGGGAATTGACTGCCCGAATCCGGGCTCTCGGACCATCTCCGGCCCGGCTGCAGGCGGTGATATAAATAGACCGTGCAAAGAACGGAAGAGGAGGTCTTCATGTCCGATCAGTACCAGCTTGCCATTCCGAATTTGGATCACCTGTCCGCGATCCGCGGCTTTTTCCGGTCTATTTTGGATCAGGAGTCCATTCAGGCAATTTTGGCTCCCGTGACTCTGTCCGTCAAGCCGGCAGTGATGCCGACATTACTCGCGACAGCCGATGCCCTGGATCGTTGTGACCCGCTTTCACCGGCGTTTCCGGTTAACGCAGCCCGGGTGGTATCGCGTTTGAGCCGAAAACCCATCGGCGGAAAAATTGCCGTATTCCTGAGGCCATGTGAGATTCGAGCCTTTTTTGAACTGGTCAAACTCAAGCAGGGAAACACGGAAGAGCTGATTCTGATCGGAATGGACTGTCCCGGTGCCTTCCGGAATACGGATTTCCGTCGGTTCGTCTGTTCCGGTGACGATCCGTCAGGGGCCTTCTTTTTTCACCGGATTCTGGAAAACGCCGAAACATTTCCAGGTGGTGTCGAGCTCGCAGAAGCCTGCCGGTCCTGCGAGCATTTTTTGCCGGATGGAGCCGATATCGCCATCGGCTGGATCGGGCTTTCGGATCAGAACCATTGGGTAATAAGCGGCCGGACCCCCAAGGGGAAGGAACTGTTACAACAGCTGAAGCTTCCGGAAACAACCGAACCGGCATCCCGGGAACCGGCTTTGTCCCGACTGCGCGACCTGCGGATCCAGTACCGGGACCGCATGTTTGAAAATACCGCCTCTGCGGTGTCCAGTCTCCAGAAGCTTTCGACCTATCTGGCCCATTGTGTGAACTGTTACAATTGCCGGGTGGCCTGTCCGGTCTGTTACTGCCGGGAATGTGTATTTGTGACCGATGTCTTCGACCATGATCCCGACCAGGTCCTTCGATGGTCGAAGCGGCGCGGGATGGTCAAATTACCGCCGGATACCGTGTTTTATCATCTGACCCGCCTGGCCCATATGAGTACGGCATGTGTCGGATGCGGCCAGTGTTCCAACGCCTGCCCCAACGATATTCCGGGGATGGAATTGTTCCGGATGTTTGCCCATGGAACCCAAGGGGTTTTCGATTACCAGGCCGGCCGCCGCCTGGAGG
>CAZTKB010000282.1:0-4367 GCA_964614125.1 uncultured Desulfobacterales bacterium
GTTCAGGCGCGCGGCTTCCACTTGGGCCAGGGATTGTTCCACGGCTGCGGCGGCCGATTCGAAGCGGCCTGTGGCGTCGTCCAGATCCTTTTGGGAGAGGGCGTTCAACTCCGCCAAGGGACGGGTTCTGGCCAAATCGGCCCGAGCGGTTTCCAAAGTGGCTTTTTGCATGGACAGTGCGGCTTCGGTCTGCCGGAGCTGGGCCTGAAATGGTTTGGGATCCATGAGAAACAGAACTTGGCCTTCCCGAACCAGGGATCCCTCGGTGAAGAGGTGTTTTTCGAGAAAACCATTTACCCGCGCGTGAATATTGACCATATGCGCACTTTGAGTTTGGGCGATGAATTCAAAGATTACCGGAACATCCCGGCGGATGACGGTCAGGGTGGTGACGGCGGGAGGATGGTGAGGGGGCGCGGGCTGCTCTTTCCGGCATCCGGAAACAAGAATCAGGAGGCATATCCAGAAGGCCAACGGAAAAACAAAAAACCGTGATCCGGCGATTTGCTCCAATCGCATCGTTATGCTCCTCAGATGTACCTGTTGTGATAGTTCCAGCCAAGGATTTTCCAAACCCGGTCCGGGGGGATGCACGATCGGAAACCCGTGGCTAGGGCGATATGGGATGGATGAGCATTAGTAACTGGATGATCATCTGTCAACAAAAAAACCGAAAAAGGTTGTTCGTGTGTTATTCTGACTTCATAGGCCGTATCCCCTGATAAAAATTTAGTAATGTAATGGTTGTACGTATTATCCATCATCGGAACTTCCCGATCCACATTCCCAAAAATACCAGGGCCACCCCCAGGAGGTTGTTGGCCAGGATGTTGGCCAAAGCGATCCAGGTGGTTCCGAGGCGGAGCGAATTGACGGTTTCCAGGCCGAAAGTGGAAAAAGTGGTCAATGCGCCCAGGAAACCGGTCATAAAAAACAGCCGGGTCATGGGGGTCATGAAATGACTTCCCCGGTCAGCCATCCCGAAGGTGATTCCGATCAGAAAACACCCGATCAGGTTCACCGCCAGAGTCCCCCAGGGGAAACGGGTTCCAAAGAGCTTGACCGCCAGTAACGTCATACCATATCGGGAAACAGCTCCCAGGCTTCCGCCGATCATGACCGGAAAAATCTGTGTCAGGATTTCCATCGGGTCGGCCGCGGCGGTTACCTGACGATAATGACCGTGCACGAGGCATAACTGAGCACGCGCTTGGCGACGGAACCCAGAAGCCATTTCTGCAGAAAACTTTCTCCGCGGTGTCCCATCACGATGGCATCCACCTGCTGCTGGTTGGCTACCAGAATGATCTGCTCCGCAGGGTGCCCCACCCGGATTTCGAAATCGATCTCGAGTTTCAAAACATCGGCTTTTTCTTTCAGATCATGGAACTGCCGGCGGTAATATTCGGTTGCTGTGTCGATCACGGCGTCCATTTCCACGGCTACGGGCGGCTCGGGAGGCCGGGCAACCGAAAGAACGACGATCGATGCGCCGTACTGCACGGCGATATCCAGCCCCAGGTCGAACGCCTTATGGGATTGTTCCGAACCATCGAACGCAATCAGCAGCCTGTGAATCATCATGGGGTTTCTCCTTGTAGCGACCTATTGACTCGATGGGTCCGATATGCCTGGGTTTCTGTCGCGGCAGGCCGGGTTCCGAAAATTTCCGTTTTTCCGCCACTGATAGACCCGCATCGGAGGAATATTGATGAATTCCCTGCCCACATGGACCGGTCCCAGATGGGGAATGCACAGCTTCGCGATTTTTCCACTCACCTGATAGGCGACGAAATAACCATTCTCTGCCAGACATGACGATATGGCGTGAACGATTCGGCAGCCGTCCTCATGAGGCATGGTGGAAAAGGGTATCCCGGAAACCACCGCATCCGGAGGAGGTAATCCATGAAGGGACAGGATGGACGGTAGTTCCAGGGCGTTTCCCTGGTGTGCCGTCAGTCGGTCATCAGGGATATTTCGGACAATTTGATGAAAATTTTGGTTGATTTCAATGCTGAGCAGACGCGCGTCCGGTTTCATTTCCCGCAGAATCGCCCGGGTTGTTCCCCCGGTTCCGGATCCCAATTCAACGATCGTGCGGGCCGAAGCGATGCGGGCCGCTTGTAAAATTCGTCTTTCCAGAAAATGAGAGCTGGGGATGATGGATCCGATCTGAAGCGGGTGTTTGAGAAACTCCGAAAAAAAAGCGAGATGGCCTGGCAAGTCGGGGTGGATCCTTTTGTTTCCGTACATCCGGATTCCTCCTGCTAGGTTGTATAGTTACGGCTTGGATGGAATTGCGGTATCCGGTTTCTGGTTGAAATTCTCCATTTTTCTGACGTTGTTCCTGTGTAGCATGGAATGGATCCCATTTCAAACCAATCTCGTGGTGTGTATTCCATGCCTGATCGGACTCGATCGATTTTTCAGGGATAGATCAAGCCGGCGGGAACGAAACCACAGCCATTCAAAAACTAGTGAAAAATGTTGAAAAATCGATTCGGGTTGGTTATGAAAACAAATTATTTCACACCTTGTCCCCCGGATTTCGTGAGTAACCCAGGATCCTTCAGACAGGCTATAATCATGACCCTCGGCGCCAGGCATCCGCACATCCTTTGTTCTCCTATCGTCAGGAACCTCTTTCTGGGTTTTTTCTTTTGGCTTCTTTCTTCGGTTCCCGTGGGGGAGGCTGCCGCGGATTTTCACGAACCCCTTCTTTCCGCCTCCGAGGTCGACTATCCTCCGTTTTGCCTGCTGGACGGCAACGGCCGTGCCGACGGTTTTTCGGTGGAACTCATGCGGGCGGCGCTGGCCGCCATGAACCGGCAGGTTACATTTCGGGTCGATACCTGGACAGTGGTACGCGGGTGGCTGGAAAATGGTACCATACAGGCGCTTCCCCTGGTAGGCCGTACTCCGGAGCGGGAGGCGATTTTCGATTTCACGGTTCCCTATATGTCGATGTACGGCGCCATTGTCGTACGGGATGATTCGACCGATATTCAGGATTTGACGGATCTTCGGAATCGGTCCGTGGCCGTGATGAAGGGCGACAATGCCGAGGAATTCCTTCGCCGCGAAGAGCGCGGCATCCAAATCCATACTACGGAAACATTCCAGGAAGCTTTGCGGGATCTGTCCCAGGGACGCTTTGATGCCGTCGTCATCCAACGGTTGGTTGGCACCCGCCTGATTCAGGAAACCGGGCTGAAAAACCTGAAAATCGTCAATCGCCCCATCGAGGGTTTCCGGCAGGATTTCTGCTTCGCGGTCCGGGAGGGAGACCGAAGCACTCTGGCACTGCTCAATGAGGGGTTGGCCTTGGTGATCGCTGACGGCACCTACCGTCATCTCCATGCCAAGTGGTTTGCTGCGCTGGAGTTGCCGGCCAACCGGCGAATTGTGGTGGGTGGCGACCGCAGCTATCCGCCCTATGAGTATCTGGACGATAGCGGCCGTCCGGCGGGTTTCACGGTCGATTTGACCCGGGCCATCGCACGGGAAATGGGCCTGGAAATCGAATTTCGGCTCAGGGCCTGGGACGAGGCCGTGCAGGACTTGGAGAACGGAAGCATCGATGTCATCCAAGGCATGTTCTATTCCCCGCACCGGGGGCTGAAATTCGATTTTTCTCCTCCATACGCAATGAACCAGTATGTCGGAGTGGTGTTGCGCGGCAAAAAAGTGCCACCGGATAGGGTGACGGAATTGACCGGCAGGCGGATCGCCGTGCAGCGGGGGGATGTGGTGTGGGATTCCCTGGTCCAGGCGGGGTTGGAAAATGGTCTGGTGGCCGCGGAAAACCAGGAGGACGCCTTGCAAATGGTCCTGAACGGCAAGGCGGACTGTGCGGTGGTTGTCCGAATCGGGGCATTGGAACAGATCCGCAGGCATCACTGGACGGATCTGAAAATGGGTTCCCGACCGCTGTTCCTGATGGAGTATGGCTATGCGGTCCCCAAGGGGCATCACGCCCTGCTGGCGACATTCAGCGAAGGATTGAATGTTCTGAAAACCAGCGGTGAATACCGGCAGATTCATGATAAATGGCTCGGGGTATACCAAGAGACCGGCCCTCGGTTGGTTGTGATTCTCCGATGGATCGGGTTGGTGGCAGGCCCCTTGTTGATCGGATTGCTGGCGTTCGTGGCGTGGTCCTGGACTTTGCGAAAACAGGTGGCGGTCCGTACCGCGCAACTGCGTCAAACCACCGAACAATACCGGTTGCTGGCGGACAACACCCTGGATGCCATCTGGACGATGAACCTGGATTTGGAATTTACCTACATCAATCCGGCATGCTACCCGATGACCGGTTTCCACCCGGAAGAGTGGATTGGAACCCGGCTGTCCGATCACTG
>CAZTKB010000283.1:0-4352 GCA_964614125.1 uncultured Desulfobacterales bacterium
CAAAATTCCGTTCATCATACGAGTGAAACCCCATGATTACCATCACACTTCCGGATGGAAGCACCCGGCAATTCGATTCTTCTCCAACCGGTGCGGATGTGGCCGCATCCATATCCGATGGACTGGCCAAAAACGCCGTGGCCATGGAAATGGATGGCAGGTTGGTTGACCTGAACACCCCGATTCCCACGGATACCACCGTTCGACTGATCACCACGCGGGATCCGGAGGCATTGGAGATCATGCGGCACAGCGCCGCTCATGTCATGGCGCAGGCGGTGATGCATCTGTATCCGGAAGCCAAATTGACCATCGGTCCGGTGGTGGAGGACGGTTTTTACTACGATATTGACATGGCGCCGGTTTCCGAGGATGATTTTCCGAAAATCGAAGCTGAGATGCAAAAGATCATTGCGGCCAAAATCCCCATTGTCCGGAAAGAGATCCCCAAGTCCCAGGCCTTGAAATTTTTTCAGGATGAACCCTACAAAATCGAGCTGATTTCCGATCTTTCCGATGGAACGATTTCCTTGTACGGGCAGGGGGATTTTTCGGACCTGTGCCGTGGGCCGCATGTTCCCCATACCGGCTTTGTCCGGGCGATCAAGCTGACCAAGGTTTCCGGCGCGTACTGGCGGGCGGATCAGACCAAGGCACAGCTGCAGCGCATTTATGGGACCGCCTTTTTCGACAAAAAAGAACTGAAGGCATATCTCCTGTTTATCGAAGAGGCCAAAAAACGCAACCACCGGAAACTGGGTGCGGCATTGAACCTCTTCAGCTTTCACGATGAAGCCCCGGGAATGCCGTTTTTTCATGCCCACGGGATGAATGTCTGGAACGCGCTGCTGGAATACTGGAGATGGGAACATCGGGCCGCCGGGTATGTGGAAACCAAGACACCCATCATGCTGAACCGGGGTTTGTGGGAAAGAAGCGGACACTGGGCCAATTATCGGGAGAACATGTACACCACGGTGGTGGATGACACGGAATATGCCATCAAGCCCATGAACTGCCCCGGGGGAATGCTGCTGTATGGTACCCAGCCGCATTCCTACAAGGATCTTCCCATTCGGTCCGCTGAAATCGGTTTGGTTCACCGACATGAACTCAGTGGCGTTCTGTCGGGCTTATTTCGGGTCCGGGCGTTTCATCAGGATGACGCTCATATTTTCATGACGCCGGACCAGATCACCTCTGAAATTCTGGGAGTGCTGCATCTGGTAGAAAAGATTTACAGTACCTTCGGGCTGGGGTTTCATCTGGAGTTGTCCACCCGGCCGGCCAAGTCCATCGGGACCGACGAACAGTGGAAACTGGCTACTGATGGGCTCAAACAGGCCCTTGAGGCATATGGCCGGGACTACAAGATCAACGAAGGGGACGGAGCCTTTTACGGTCCGAAAATCGATGTGCATATCAAGGATGCGTTGGGACGGACCTGGCAGTGCGGAACGGTCCAGCTTGATATGTCCCTTCCGGAACGATTTGATCTGACCTATATCGGGCCGGATAATCAAAAACACCGGCCGATTATGATCCACCGGGTCATTTACGGGTCTATCGAGCGGTTTTTCGGCATTCTGGTAGAGCATTTCGCAGGCAAATTTCCCCTGTGGATGGCGCCGGTACAGGCGATCGTGCTTCCGATCAACGACGAACTGGTTCCGTATGCCAAAGAGGTTGTCCGCTTGCTGGAAAGCCAGGGACTGCGGGCCGAATTGGACGACCGTACCGAAAGCCTGAACAAGAAGATCCGGGAAGCCCAACTGCTGTACATTCCGCTGATTTTGACCATAGGAGCCAAAGAGAAGGAAAACCAGACGCTGTCGGTTCGAACCTTGGACGGTAAGGTCCGATATGGTATTTCCCATGACCGTTTTCTGTCCCGAACCATGTCCCACATATGCGCCAGAAAACTCGATGCGGCCATATGGGAGGAAAATGAATCCGCCTGATGATTTCTGCCGTCGGCATCTTCGGGTCCGGACCAAAGGACCCTGCCATCGATTTCGACGATATGCTTTTCGTGCGGTCTACAGAACACGCACGATTCTGGACCCCATAAACGGAGTAAGGTAACCGCCATGAGTTCAACTTACATCACGATCAATGGAAACCGGCTGGAATATGCACCGGGAGAAACCATTTTGGATGTGGCCAGACGGAATTCCATCGACATTCCGACTCTTTGCCATCTGAAAAACGCCACCCCGACCGGATCCTGCCGGATCTGCGTGGTGGAAGTACAGGGTGCCCGCTCGCTGATGGCATCCTGTGCCACCCCTGCCTCCAACAACATGGTGGTCTGGACCGAGTCGGCCCCGGTGGTAAAGGCCAGAAAACAAATCATACAACTGCTGTTGTCCTCCGGCAACCACAACTGCGCGGTTCGCGGGGGCGTATCGGACAGCTGGACAAAATTTCAGCTCCAGGTGCAACACGAAGATCAGAGCCAGGAGCTTTGCCCCGTTTGGGGGGATTGCCGCCTGCAGGACCTGGCGTATCGATACCAGGTCAACGGGGACGCGTATTCGCCCACCCCGACCCGGTATGCCATCGAAACCGTGAATCCGTTCATTGTCCGCGATTTCTCCCGGTGTATCCAGTGCGGTCGCTGCGTGCAGGCCTGTAATGAAGTCCAGGTCAACAATGCCATTAATTTCGGCTATCGCGGCCCGGAATCCAAGATCGTGGCGGCCGGAGACCGGCCCCTGAAGGATTCCGAATGTGTGTTTTGCGGAGAGTGTGTTCAGGTTTGCCCGGTGGGCGCCCTGGTGGAAAAGGATGTGCGGTACCGGGTGAGGCCGTGGGAGACCACCCCGGTCAAAACCACCTGCAGTTATTGTGGTGTCGGCTGCCAGATCTATCTGCATGTGAAGGACAACCGGGTGGTCAAGGTGACCGGGGTCGAGGAATCCCCCCCCAATTATGGAAGCTTGTGCGTCAAAGGCCGGTTTGGTTTCGACTTTATCCATTCTTCGGACCGCCTGACCACTCCGCTGATTAAGGAAAACGGCCGGTTTCGGGAAGCCGGTTGGGACGAGGCGCTGAACCGGGTCGCCACGCGGCTGGGGGAGATCCGTTCCGCCCATGGACCGGACAGCATCGGTGTGCTGACATCCGCCCGGGTGACCAACGAGGACAACTACGTCGCCAATAAATTCACCCGTGCCGTGTTGCGGACAAACAATATCGATCATTGCGCCCGTCTCTGACATAGCTCCACCGTGGCCGGTCTGGCCGCAGCCTTCGGAAGTGGCGCGATGACCAACACCATCGGCGATGTCGAACAGGCGGATGTCATCCTGATCACGGGGTCCAATACCACGGAAAACCACCCGGTCATTTCCGCGTTCGTCAAACGGGCTGTCTCGTTTCGGGGTGCCCGGCTGATTGTCGTGGATCCCCGGCGGATCAAAATCGCATCCTTTGCGCACCAATACCTTCGTCCCAACCTGGGAACCGACGTGGCCTGGATCAACGGCATGATGCATGTCATCATCCAGGAAAAGCTTTATGACAAAACCTTTGTTGCGGAGCGTACGGTCGGATTCGAGGAACTGAAACGGGTGGTTGAAAAATACACCCCGGAGTATGTGGAGGAGATTACCGGAATACCGGCCGGATCCATCCGGGATGCGGCCCGCATGTACGCCAAGGCCAAAGCGGCCGCAATTCTTTACTGCATGGGCATCACCCAGCACACCACCGGGACAGACAATGTCAAATCCCTGGCCAACCTCGCGATGCTGTGCGGAAACCTGGGAATTGCAGGGGGTGGGGTCAATCCGCTTCGGGGGCAGAACAACGTGCAGGGGGCCTGTGACATGGGCGGGCTTCCGGATGTCTATTCCGGGTACCAGAAGGTGATAGACGCCGAGGCCAGAAAGAAAATGGAAAACGCCTGGGGCGTGATCGGCCTGCCGGAAAAACCGGGGCTCAAGGTCACGGAAATGATTCCCAAGGCGCATAGCGGGGAATTGAAAGCCCTGTATATTATCGGGGAGAATCCGCTGGTCTCCGATCCGGACCTGAACCATGCGGAAAAAAGCATATCGCACCTCGATTTCCTGGTGGTCCAGGATATTTTTATGACCGAGACGGCGAAAATGGCGGATGTCGTTCTTCCCTCCCGGTGTTTCGCTGAGAAAAATGGAACCTTTTCCAATACGGAAAGAAGGGTACAACGGGTTCGGAAAGCCGTCGAACCACAATTCGATGTCTGGGATGACTGGAAAATCACCTGTGAGATCGCCACGCGCATGGGATATCCCATGAACTATGAAAACAGTGAGGCGGTCATGCAAGAGATCAGCCAGGTCACTCCCTCCTACGGCGGTATCACC
>CAZTKB010000284.1:0-4350 GCA_964614125.1 uncultured Desulfobacterales bacterium
AAAAACATCAGGCCAATTAACAAAATCAGAGGTTTCTGTTGAAATATTAACACCCACCCAACAATCCAATCCATTCATTCCTTTTCTTTTTCATTTTCTTTATCCCCAGCTTTCAGCTGGAAGCATAATCTCCATGATCGGTGGTTTCGGTGGATAAATAACAAAGCGGGAAACCTCCAAGCAGGGGGAAATTTAAACTCCCTCGATAGATTAATTATACTGTTTTTGTATACGAAATATTATTGACTATATGTTTTTTTTCAATTATACCGATTCCCAGGTACCTACCCCTGCCCCAACCGGGGCATCCCATGGACTATGATCTCGTTGATTCTGGAGGTTGACCATGACAACTGCCATCTCCCTTTCGCAATTCGATCAGGCCGCCCGAAAAGGCGGAACCATCCTGGGATACCAGGACAAAGACCATATCACCGTTCGGGGAACCGGAACCCACTTCAAGGGTAGAATCGTCCGGTGGGTAATCCATTCCCGGCAAAAACGGGGATTCCATACCGGAAGCGGTGAACTGGTCCGACTGCATTATGCCCGTCAAACCCGGGGCTGTCTTTTGGATGCGCTTCGCATGGAATACGGTAAAGACATCGCCGGGGAACTGGACGCGCGTTTCCGTATCCGACTGGCCCCGGAGGAACTGTCCGCCAATCGGGTATCAGAAATTCTGGAGGCCGGTCGGAGCAGGCGGGAACAAAACAATACGGCCGTGTATCAGCGTTACATTGCCGAGAATCCGTGTTCCGAGATTCAGAAACTCCTGGCCTGGCAGGCGATGATGGAAAAGACGGAAAATCATCAGAAATCCATCGATCTGGCGACACTGGCTGAATGGTCCCATCAACATGAACAGATGCTGGAAAACGCGGTTCATACCACCCTGGTTCGGTATACTGCCCGATTGACCGATCCGGATAGACAGTTTCTTGGACATTGGCTGACGCATCCCTCCATCGCCCGCCTTCCTTCCACCGAGAGGGAAAAGGCGATCGGTCTGATCACGGAAAGTTATCTGGTCCATGGGCAGCCGATCCAAAATTGTTCCGGGCCGCTGGCGGTATATCGGAGCTTTGGTATCGAACCGGTTTCCGATTCCATTGACCCACAGAATCTGGTTCCCGTTCTGTATCGTGATTTGTGCCGGTTCCAGGAGAAGGTGGAAATGTTGCGCCAAGCGGCGGAGGAGAACATGACCGCCATTGAACGGCGGATTTTCCGGCATATCACCGGCCCGGAATGGACCGGTGGGTTACGGTTTGAATCGGAATATGAGGCCTATTTTCTGAGAATGGCGTCCCGTATCCAGGAGATTGTGGAATACGCGGCGAAAAACGACTTTTCCCTGAAGCCCCGGGATGTCTGGCGAATGGTGACCGGCATGGATCCGCCGGGGGAGGTGGAGCAGCACAATTTCGCGCGGTTTCTGATCGACGCGGGTAAGCAGCAGGAATACAAGGGACTGGAGGAATACCGGCTGTCCATTGCCAACAATCTTTCCGGCCGGAGACGTCTGATATTCCGGAGCCTGACCCACAATCGGCTCATCCGGGAGCTGAAGAATTCCCATGACCGGAAAAACTGGATCGATCTGGTGCGCGCGCATATCCAGAGTCTGGGGAGACTTCCGAACCGATTTGACCAAAAAGATGTGTGGCGGGCGATCCTGAAGACGCCGATGCCGAATAATGTGGCGGAAAATGATTTTTTTATCCGGTTGATACAGAAAAGCCGGCCGGTGGATTCGGAGTATGAGCACCGATTGGGTGCCCCCCAATTCCGACAGGCAGATGGACCGCAGGTGATTCTGGGCGTAGCAATGCCCGAGGAAGAGGATATTTTGGAGTATATGGATTCTGTAATGGATGGTGTGATGCTTCTGACGGATAAGAGCCGCCGCAGCGTCGTGGATATGCTGGTAAAAATTAAAGAGAAGATCGAACAGCCGCCCGAAAAAAAATACATTCGCCCGGAAAGCCATTATTCGCTGGGGAGCATGGTGATCCAGTCGGATGGGCACAATCTGCCAATGGAAAAAAGGAGGATGTTCTACGATAAATATGAGCTCCATTTCTATTGCTACGTGCTTTACTGGGGACTGTTGGGTGAATACGCCAAAATGAAAGGCCATCAATTGTATTTCAAAGTGAGGCATGATCAGTATTGCACGACACGACAGGAGGTGGATTTTGAAAATATAAATCCAACTAAATCTAACTCCGATATTTTAAGTCATTTTGAAGAGATATGGGATGAAATTGTTTTCGACAGCGAGACCGATGCATTCCCGCCAATTGAAGTAATTCTGCTTCCTTTAATTGAAGATCCAAAACGATCCAGAAGGAACAGAGATATAGTATACAAAAGAATGTAGGCTATTTTCTGTTGTGATGTTAACGGTTTTTAACAAACAGGAGGAGCAACTGTTATGGATCCCATTCGAAAAGCAGGAGGATACCCTTCTTTCCCCCCACCCAATCGAAATACCCAAGCCAATCCCCGAACCCCGCCCCGGGAACGTCATTCCAGTATCCGAATAACCGAAAGAACGGTTCGGGAAGTGAAATCTCGTTCGGAACATCACCGGACCCGCCGTGTAGAACCGATCGATGTATTGGATCCGGGATTCCAGCTTCTTTTTTTGAATCAGGAACTTCCCCTGGCAACCGCCCCGAATTCTCATGAGGTTGACAACAGGAATGCGGAAAATATCGTGCAGAAAAAAGAACAGAAAGAGGGAATCGGGAAACGCCTGCTCCGGCAAATCGCAACCTCGCCTCTGACGTTTTGTCCGGAATACATCGGCTTCGGCACGAAGATCATGCGGAATAACCTGTCATGCAACCTGCATGATGTGGCCAACCTCCGGCTTTTTACTCTACCCCGGGAACTCTATCCGGTAAATAAGCCAATCCGCAGCCGGGAGGGGTGTGCCCTTGGTTCTTCTAACACTCCGGTGTACCGCAACCAGCAGTGTGAACCTACCGCTCAACTTTTGAGAGATACCTGGGGAATGGTCGACTCCGAAAAAATTTTTTCACCGGATGATGTGGCTCGGTTGTGTGCCTGGAGCGCGATCGCTTCCTCACCAAAACCCTCCGAGAAATTTCGAGACTACCTGCGGCTGGATCCTGAAAGCCCCCATGCCAGGCTTTTTCCGATTGCTCTTTTCGGTATGGGCCAATACTTTGGCAACTGCCTCGAAATCAAAAAGCTTCGCGTAAAAAATAAAAAGCTTGGAATCATCGTGAATTTTTTTACCGATCGGGTCAATCAGGAATTACTCCTTTGTTTTGCATCAAAAAACAAAGGCGGAGACACTTTTCTGGAAGCTTTCAGCATTCAAAGAGACGGCTTTGCGGAAGGAATGAAGTTTGCCTCTCTGATTGCCGAGATCACCCGAGATCACCTGAAGCAGATCGGAGAGGATCCGAACAATCCGGCATGGTCGCTTCGTTTGATCGGAACCGGAATCATGGGAAGCCTGGTATCCTATGCCGGAGCCAGAAATCAGATTCCGTTCACCGTGTTCAACCCCTTCCGGATTTCCGATCAATACCTGCCCGACTATCTACTGGATGCCGGGACCAGGTTGGGTGAGGTATACCTGATCGAAGGGAGCCTGAGCGATCCCCGCCATCCGGAACGGCCTACCGGGGAAAAACGCCTTCTTCGTTCGGTGATCGATGCCAGCTTTATCGGGCAGGTGTATCTGGTTCCCCGGGAATACCGGCCGGAAGACAATCACGGTGTCGTCAATCAGCCGGAGCAGTTTTTCGAAAACCTTCTGAAACAGATCACCCAGATACCGGAACCAATGCGGGAAGATTCGGACCAGGAACTGCAACTGTCGGATAGCTCACCCGAACCGTTCATGGACCTGATGGATCAGTGTCGTTCCCACAGACCCGATCTGAAGACTGTCATCCAGGTTCTGAGGGAGGATCCGTCCCTGATCAACGTCCGGGATCCTGTGTCAGGTCAGACTCCCCTCATGGTGCAGGCGAAAAACAAATATTTTCAGCCCGGCCTGACCCGGGTCCTGTTGGATTTCGGGGCCGATGTCCGGCTGAAAGACAACCAGGGTAGAACCGCCATTCACCTGGCATGCAACCATCGTTCACCCAATCCGGAAATTGTTCTGCTTCTGTTGAAGTACGGGGCGGATTACCCCAGCCTGGCGAAATCCTTTCCGGAAGAATCCGGAAACGAGTGGTTGGCTGAACTCAAACAGTTTTCCGACGTCATGTCGGATGATTTTATGAACCTGTACAACGATTCAAAATTCTCTGATACGCAGGTTACGGTGGGGGATGAAAAAATCGGCGTTATCCGGAA
>CAZTKB010000285.1:0-4347 GCA_964614125.1 uncultured Desulfobacterales bacterium
GGCCCGAATATCGAGGAAACCAGGAGGATGGCGGAATCTGTTTCCATCCCGGTGGTCGCATCCGGAGGGGTTTCCACCATCCAGGACATCCGGAATCTGCTTCCGCTGTCATCGGTTGGGGTGGTCGGGATCATTACCGGAAAAGCGTTGTATTCCAAGACACTGGATCTGAGAGAAGCCCTACGCGAGGCGGCCCGGTTCCGATCTTCCGAATAGAATAGCAGCCGGCTGACGGTGTATGAAAGCGGAGTCTTTGTACCGAAGCCTGAAAGAACTGGCGGAGCGTCTGGATATCGTTGTCTGGGAAACCAACCTGTCCATGTTTCGCGATCTCAAAGCCAAAAGCGGTCTGTGCAAGATCCACGGACAATTCCGTATCATCCTGGACAAGCGTCTCCCCGTGAATCAACGCAATTTTCTTTTGGGCGAAATTCTTTCCGCCATGCCCCACGAAACCGTATTTGTCACCCCCGTGGTCCGGGAATTCCTGCAGCAAATGAAAACCCGTATTTCCACCCATTCGGCGAATAACCATACCGATACAACCAGGAAAACAACACCGCCATGAAATTATTCAATCCCTCCGAGGCAACCTTCGATCATCTGGATGAGGCATCCCGGGTGATCATGAGAAAGACGATTGATTTTTTTGAAAACAAAGGAAAAAACAGCATCAAACACGATGATCAGGAAAGAGTGTGGTATGCGGATTTTCTGGATTTTCTCGGGGAAAACCACATTCTGTATCATCTGTTGACTCCGCCGTCCCATGGGGATTCCCTTTGCCGGTGGGATACGTGCCGAAATTGTGATTTCAATGAAATTCTGGGTTTTTACGGTCTTCCCTACTGTTATACCTGGCAAGTTACTATCTTGTGCCTTGGCCCGTTGTGGATAAGCTGTAATGAGACCGTCAAGGAAAAAACCGCTGCTCTCTTACGGAATGGAGGGATTTTTGCATTTGGGTTGTCCGAAAAAGCCCATGGAGCCGATCTGTATTCCACCGAGATGGCCTTGACCGAAATGGGCAATGGGCAGTATCGGGCCGATGGTGGAAAATACTACATCGGCAACGCCAACAAGGCTGCCCTGGTCTCCACTTTCGGAAAGTTTTCCGATTCGGAGGAATATGTCTTTTTTGCGGTGGAATCCGGTCATCCCAGTTATGAGTGCGTAAAAAACGTGGTGAACTCCCAAAATTACGTTGCCGAATATATGCTGCATGGATATCCGGTTACCGATGCCGACATCCTTTCCAGAGGCCGGGATGCCTGGGACAGCGCCCTGAATACGATTAACGTAGGAAAATTCAATCTGGGGTGGGCTTCCATCGGTATTTGCACCCACGCATTCTATGAGGCGATCCGGCATGCCTCCCACCGCATTCTCTATGGCAAGCCGGTCACCGATTTCCCCCATGTCCGGCAGCTTTTTGTGGACGCCTATTCCCGCCTGTCCGCCATGAGGTTATTCTCGTTGCGGGCATCCGATTACATGCGTTCCGCCTCTGAATCCGACAGACGGTATCTCTTGTATAATCCACTGGTCAAGATGAAGGTGACTACCCAGGGAGAAGAAGTGATCAACCTGATGTGGGATGTCATTGCGGCAAAAGGTTTTGAAAAAGACACCTATTTTGAAATGGCGGCCCGGGACATCCGTGCCTTGCCCAAGTTGGAGGGAACGGTTCATGTGAATATGGCCCTGATCGTCAAATTCATGGCCAATTATTTTTTTAACCCGGATCATTTTCCGGAAATCATCCGGAAAAATGATCCGACGCACGACGAATTTTTGTTTCGCCAGGGGCCGACCCGAGGCTTGGGTTCCATCCGGTTCCACGATTTTATGCCGGCCTACCGGAGCATGGATACACCCAATATCCGGATTTTCCGGGAACAGATAGAAGTGCTTCGGTCTTTTCTGATGACCGCGACTCCGGATCCGAAACAAATCCGCGACATCGATTTTTTGTTGAATCTGGGGGAGCTCTTTACCCTGGTCGCCTATGGACAGTTGATTCTGGAAAGCGTACCGATTCATGGATCCTCCACTGAACTGGTGGATCAGATTTTTGATTTCATGGTCCGTGATTTTTCCCGATTCGCTCTTCAGATTTATTCCAAACCCAGCAGCACCGCCCTTCAGATGTCCTTGTGCATGGAAATGATCCGCAAACCGGCCGTAGACCAAGCTAGGTTCGAGAAAGTCTGGGCCGAAGAAGTATATCCTTTGAAAGATGCATATGAAATGAAACCATAGCCGGAATGGATCCGACGGATCCTAATAGCGCTTACCAATTACAGATGGAGATCGATAGCATGAAGGAAGATGTGTATCACCAACTCGCCCGGCATCTGGATAGTCTGCCGGCTGGGTTTCCGCCGACCGAGTCCGGAGTGGAGATCCGGATACTGAAAAAACTGTTTTCCCCTCAGGAAGCTCAAATCGCTTCCAGGCTGATGATGATTCCGGAACCGGTACCCGCGATCGCAGAACGGTTTGGAATGACAGAAGAAGAGTTGGCGCCGATTCTATACGATATGTCTCGAAAAGGTCTGATTTACCGCTCCGGTAAGGACGGTGACCGGAAATACATGTCCGCCCAGTTTGTGGTCGGAATTTGGGAGTATCATGTCAACAGCCTGGACAGGGAACTCATCGAAATGTTCAACGAGTACTGTCCGGATCTGATGAACAAAGCCTGGAGTGCAACCCACACCAAACAGCTTCGGGTGGTTCCGATATCCCAAAGCCTATCGGCGGAAATGAGAACCATGCCCTATGACGAAGCCGAAAGGATCATTCGAGAACAGTCGAAAATTGTGGTGTGTCCGTGTATCTGCCGGACGGAACATCAGATGGTCGGCAAGGGGTGTGGAAAACCCATTGAGGTCTGTTTGACTTTCGGAAGCGGCGCCTACTTTTACGAGGAAAACGGACTGGGCCGAAACGTTACCCAATCGGAGGCGTTGGATATTCTGGCCAAAGGGCAGGAAGCCGGGTTGGTCCTCCAGCCCGGCAATGCACAAAAGCCTTCCAATATCTGTATGTGCTGTGGATGCTGTTGCCAGATTCTGAAAAACCTGAACCGAATGGATGAACCCGCCAAATGGGTTCATACCAATTATTATGCCGAAGTATCCCCGGCCGATTGTACCGGCTGTGGGTTGTGCGCCCAAAGCTGCCAGATGGCCGCTATCGAGGTGTCGGAAGTCGCACGAATACGAACGGAACGGTGTATCGGATGCGGGCTTTGTGTCACGGCCTGTGATTTTGAGGCCGTTCATCTTCGGGAGAAGGACGGCGCCCGGAAGTGGACGCCGCCTCAAACAGTGATGGATACCTATCTGAATATGGCCAAAGAACGAGGGCTGATCTAAAATCAGGGATGTATGGATTGGGATTTTCCGGCTAACAGGACCCCTTCAATAAAGGGGTCCAGGTATCCATCCAGAACGGACGCCGCATTTCCGATATCCAGATCGATCCGGTGGTCCTTGACCATCTGGTAGGGGTGCAGAATATAGGATCGGATCTGCCTGCCCCACGCGATTTCATCCTTTCCGTCATGCATTTCCTGTAATTTGCTGTCCTGTTTCTCCTTTTCCATCTGGTGCAGCCTGGCCCGCAACACTTTCATGGCCATATCCTTGTTCCGGTGCTGGGATCGTTCCTGCTGGCAATTGATCACGATTCCGGTGGGGAGATGCGTAATCCGCACCGCGCTGCTGGTTTTGTTCACATGCTGGCCGCCCGCACCACTTGCCCGGAACACGTCGATACGAAGATCCTTTTCATCAATGTCCACGACGATTTCGTTGCTCACTTCCGGATAGACAAATACCGATGAAAATGAGGTCTGCCGCTTCCCATTGGCGTTATAGGGGGAGATGCGGACCAACCGGTGGACACCGTTTTCGGATTTCAAATAACCATACGCGTATTTGCCGGTGACCGTAAAGGTGACCCCTTTGACTCCGGCTTCGTCTCCGGGTTGATAATCCAGCAGTTCCATCGAAAAACCTTTTCGCTCAATCCATCTGGCATACATCCGGAAAAGCATTTCCGTCCAGTCCTGTGCCTCCGTTCCTCCGGCGCCGGCCGTGATGGACACGATCGCATTGTTCGGGTCATCCTCCCCGTCCAGCATCAGACTGAGAGACAGTTCTGCCACACGGGACTCCAGAGCGGCAATCTGACGGCCGACTTCTCCCATGGCTTCCGGGTCGGATTCCTCCAGGGCCAGATGGAGAAGCAACTCGGTTTCTTCCGTATCCCGGCATAACGCATGGTACTCATCCACACAATTGCCCAGTACGGTTCGTTCTTTCAGGATCGGAGCGC
>CAZTKB010000286.1:0-4341 GCA_964614125.1 uncultured Desulfobacterales bacterium
GGGCATGACAGTGATGAGCTTGTCGGGAAGCCGGTCGAAAACTGGCTGGATGAGAATAACCGCGCCATCCTCCGGAATCAGCTAGCCATACGGCGGAAAGGAGAGCCGGCGTCGTACGAGCTTTCCTGGATCCGAAAAGACGGTTCCGTTCTGCACACCCTGGCTTCTCCTCGGCCTATCTTCGGGGAAAACGGCCGTTACCAGGGAAGCTTTGCTGTTCTGACGGACATCACGGAGCGGAAAAAGGCAGAGGAATCCGTCCTGGAGGCGTTTTCCCAGATTCGTCTGCTCAAGGACCGGCTGGAGGCGGAAAACGTGTTTTTTCGCCAGGAAATGCAGGTGAAACACCAGTTCGAGCAGATCATCGGCAACAGCAACGCGATCAAGTACGTGTTGTACCGGGCGGAGCAGGTGGCTCCCACCAGCACGACCGTTCTGATCCAGGGAGAAACCGGGACGGGTAAGGAATTGATCGCCGCGGCCATCCACCGGATGAGCCAGCGCAAGGACAAACCGATGATCACCGTGAACTGTGCCGCACTGCCGGCCAACCTGATTGAAAGTGAGCTTTTCGGGCGGGAGAAGGGAGCGTTCACCGGGGCCGACGCACGGCGGGAAGGGCGGTTTGAAATTGCCGACGGTTCCACGATCTGCCTGGACGAGATCGGCGAAATGCCGCTGGATGTGCAATCCAAGCTCCTGCGGGTGATCCAGCACGGGCAATTCGAACGCCTGGGTTCTTCCCGGACCATTCATGTGGATGTCCGGATCCTCGCGACCACCAATCGGAACCTGGATCAGGAGGTGCAGCAGGGCCGCTTCCGGCAGGATCTCTTTTATCGGCTGAACGTCTTTCCCCTGACCGTGCCGCCGCTCCGGCAACGGAAAGAGGATATTCCTCTTTTGGTCCAGGCCTTTGCGGAACGCTACGGCCGGGAACTGGGAAAACCCTTCAGTTCCGTGCATCCGGAAACGCTTCGTGCCCTGACCGAATACGACTGGCCGGGCAATATCCGGGAGTTGGAAAACGTCATCGAACGGGCGGTGATTCTTTGTTCCGGCCCGGTTCTGCATCTGGCCGAAAAACTGGAATCCCAGGCAGTACTCCCCAGAGCCTGTCTGAAAACCCTGGAAGAAAGCGAGCGGGAACAGATTCTGACCACCCTGTCCGCCACCCACTGGCGGATCAATGGAAAAGACGGCGCGGCTGCCATCCTGGGATTGAACCCCTCCACCCTGCGGGCCCGGATGCACAAACTGGGTATCCAGCGGCCCCGGAATCCGATCCCGGAAACACCCCGCTCCTGAACCTCGGGAAATCGGGTTGCCCCCTTCGGCTATCAGCATATTGATATCCCGCCAAATATTGACACCGAAACCCGGCTTTCCCACCCCAAAACCATTCCTGTCTCATCTCAAATAACTATTTGAAACTTCAGTTCATTATTGCCTAACCCACCCCTTGCCCGGTCGATGGCCCGTTATTTGCTCTGTTCCGGGCCATGATCCTCATCACGATTCACATGACGGTCGGTTCGGGAAACCGAAGGGAGCTTTCCCAGACAATCGCATCCCTGGTTCCCGCCATTCAGGCGGAATCCGGATGCGTGGCGTGCGACTTTGGATGCCGCATGGATGATTCCCACGATCTTTCGCTTTTTGAAACATGGGACAGCCTGGCGGACTTCGAAAAGCATCGGAAGTCCGAAACATTCAAGATCCTGTCCGGGGCCATACATCTTCTGGGGGCCAAACACCGAATACGGGTATATGCCAGCATGCCCTCGCCCTCGGAACCGGATCCGGAAGGATATGATTTTTGCAGCCTGTCCGTACACCGATGACCGGAAGTGGTTCAGAACCATCATATCAAATGAAAGGAGCACAATCATGAAACAAAAGAACATTTTTCGAATGGCCATCGTCGCCGGGGTGCTGACCCTCTTTGCGTGGGGAAGCATCCAGGCCGCTACCGAAAAGGAACCGCCCGGACAATCCAAGAAAATCACCCAGGAAGATCGAAAAGCAGCGGCCAAACGGGCCGCTGACGGCGGGTTTGTCATGGAGCCGTTGGGAATGGGAGACATGGCCATGCCGGGGGAGGCCCCCCGGTATTTCAGTCATCCCAACTATGCCAACAGCCCGCTGCCGGTTGTAACCAGAGATACGGATGGAAACATTACTGAGATTAACGGAGGAATCCGGAAGTTTGTGGACAGGTTACCCGGTCTGGGGATTGGGAATGCGAACAACCTGGGGCAATTTATTCCGGTGGCGGTTCCGGATACCACCACTTTTTCTGGATCTGACTACTACATCATCGAGTTGGTGGAATACACCGAACAAATGCATTCCGATCTTCCTCCAACCACATTGCGGGGCTATCTACAGGCAGGAGGGGTGGCACACTATCTGGGGCCGGCAATCATTGCCCGGAAAGGCACGCCGGTCCGAATTCTGTTTCGCAACCTGCTGCCGACCGGCCAGGGGGGAAACCTGTTCCTTCCGGTCGATACCACGGTGATGGGTGCGGGGATGGGGCCGATGATGCATTCCATGGAGGAGATGGATCCACAGAATCCCATGTGCGGGGGGGATTCTAAGCCGATGGGATGTTACACGGAAAACCGGGCCACCTTGCATCTTCATGGCGGTATTACCCCTTGGATCAGCGATGGCACGCCCCACCAGTGGATTACACCGGCAGGGGAAACCACATCCTACCCCAAGGGGGTGAGTGTCGTGGATGTTCCGGACATGCCGACACCGGGGCCGGGTGAAATGACCTTTTTTTACTCCAATCAGCAAAGCGCCCGGCTGATGTTCTATCATGACCATGCCTGGGGAATCACCCGGCTGAATGTCTATGCCGGAGAAGCGGCTCCGTATATCATTCAGGATGATATGGAGGATTCTTTGATAGCCGGCGGGTACATTCCGGGGGCAACCGACACAATTCCCCTGGTCATTCAGGACAAGACCTTTGTGCCGGATGAAGACCAGTTGGCCATGTCGGACGAAACCTGGGATATGGTCCGCTGGGGCGGCACGGGCAACTTGTGGCTGCCGCATGTGTACTCTCCGGCCCAGAACCCCGGAGACAGCTCCGGTGTCAACCAATTCGGCCGGTGGGCGTATGGCCCCTGGTTCTGGCCCCCGACCACCAGTATCCAATATGGGCCGATCGCCAACCCTTATTATGATGAAAATTGTGATCCGGATACAGAGTGGTGTGAACCCCCCGAGATGCCGGGAACCCCGTATAACTCCATGGGCATGGAAGCCTTCATGGATACGCCGGTGGTCAACGGCACCGCCTACCCGAAAGTGACTGTGGAACCCAAGGCCTATCGGTTCCGGATACTGAACGCGGCCAACGACCGCTTTTTCAACCTGAGCCTGTACCTGGCGGACCCGGCGGCACCTACCGAAGTCCAGCTGAATCCAACGGAGGTGGCGGCTGCATTGGATGATCAGACCATTTTTCCGACACCGGTTGTGGGTACGGAAGGCCCGAGCTGGATACAGATCGGGACGGAAGGTGGTTTTCTGCCGGCGCCCGTAGAGATTCCGGCGCAGCCTACCACGTGGGTGAATGACCCGACGGTTTTTAATGCGGGCAACGTGGATAAGCATTCCCTGCTTCTGGGACCTGCCGAGCGTGCGGATGTGATCGTGGATTTTTCCCAGTTCGCCGGAAAAACCCTGATTCTGTATAACGACGCCCCGGCAGCCTTTCCGGCCCGGGACCCCCGGTATGATTACTACACCGGCAACGCCGATTTGCGGGAGACCGGCGGAGCACCGTCGACACTGCCGGGGTACGGTCCCAACACCCGGACGGTGATGCAGATCCAGGTTGCAGGAAACCCGGCGCCGGCGTTTAATCTGACAAATCTGGAAACTGCTTTCAAAGCGGTAAGTTTAGGCGGTCTGGGTGTGTTCCAAAACAGCCAGCACCCGATCATCGTCGGCCAGGGAGCCTACAACTCGGCCTACGGAACCAGCTTCCAGAACAGTGGCTCGAATGCCGGCCTGGTGCAGATATATAACACCTCATTCAGTTTCAAAACCGTGGCCAACGGCGCCGCAGGTGCATCTCTCACCCTGCCCCTTCAACCCAAGATGATCCAGGACGAGATGGGCGAAGCCTTTGACCCGATCTACGGCCGGATGAGCGGATTTTTGGGGTTGGAAACACCTAACGCCCAGGCGGGTCTGCAAAACATGATCCTGTATTCCTTCGCGTCTCCGCCGACCGAGGTGTGGAACGCGAGCAAGCTTCCCGTCGGAGATGTGGAGGTCCTTCCCATCTCGACCGCGGATGACGGCACCCAGATC
>CAZTKB010000287.1:0-4290 GCA_964614125.1 uncultured Desulfobacterales bacterium
GAAAGCGGGATCGGTCGCCCCGGGACGGCGGGCTGATTTTGCAGTTCGCCAGCCAAGTTGCCCATTCCGCCAGCAAATGCCTCATCCGAGTTCTTTTCCAACAGCAGACCTCCTCAGGATCCGTTACCTTCACACGCCCATGTCGCCCCAAGTGTCTCATTCATTGACTTTGCAGAGCGCCTCCGGTATATCAAAATATCATAATCATTGGAAAGGAAAATGGAATGGATATCTCGGAAGAGAATGAAAACAATCATCAGGCGCGCATCGATCCGATACAATTGGACCTGAACAGTGAATTTCGGTTCCGCTGTCATCCCGGTGTGCCCTGCTTTACCCAATGCTGCCGCAACATACGGATTCTCTTGACCCCTTACGATATCATCCGCCTGAAAAATCGCCTGGGTTTATCCTCGGAGGAATTCCTGGCGATCTACACGGAGCCCAAACTCCTGGAAAAAACGGACTTGCCGGTCATCACCCTGAAACTTTTGGACGACCCGGACATGTCTTGCCCCTTTGTCCGGGAAAACGGTTGCTTGGTTTATTCGGACCGTCCCTCCACCTGCCGGTATTATCCGGTCGGCATGGGCTCTCTGAGTCACAAGGAAGGGGTTGAAGACACCGGCTTTTTCATCATGATCCGGGAGCCGCATTGCCGCGGTTTTGAAGAAGACAAGGTCTGGACAATCCGGGAATGGCGAAAAGACCAAGGTGTGGATACCGACGACGACATCAATGCCGAATGGACCGACCTTTTGGTACGGAAGCGGTCATTTCCCAAAAATATCGCCCTGACCGAGAAAAGCAAGCAGTTGTTTTTCATGGTCAGCTACAATATCGATAAATTCCGGGAATTTGTCTTTCAGAGTAGTTTTCTGGATCGCTATCCAACCGATCCGGTAACCGTCGAATTGATTCGCAACAGCGAAATCGAGTTACTTCGATTTGGGATGAAATGGCTGAAATCCGTGCTCTTCAGGGAACCGGAGCAGCGGGAAGCCGCATGATCGACGAAATCACACCGGGTCTGTTCCGGATTCGGGTCCCGTTGCCCGACAGCCCGCTGCAGTCTTTGAACAGCTATGTGATGCCCGGAAATCCCCGTAACCTGATTGTCGACACCGGGTTCAACCGGCCGGAATGTCTGGAGGCCATGCAACAAGGAATCCGGCACCTTTCCATCAATTTGGACCGGACCGATTTTTTTATCACCCACCTGCACGCCGATCATTACGGTCTGGTGGGCCGGCTGGCCACCCCGACCAGCCGGATTTATTTCAGCCGGCCGGAAGCCGAGATCGTTGAATCCTGGGAAGGCTTCGAACCCATGATCCGGTACGCCGCAATAAATGGATTTCCAGAATCGGAATTACGGGACGCACTGAACCGGCACCCGGGAAACCGGTACGGTAGCGACTGGATGCCGCCGTTGTCCCGGTTGTCCGATGGTGACATGGTATGCGCCGGAGATTTTCAATGGCAATGTGTAGAAACTCCCGGCCATACGCTGGGACATACCTGCCTCTGGGAATCCCGGCAAAAGCTTTTGATTTCCGGAGACCACATTCTGGGTGACATCACCCCGAATATCCAGTGCTGGTCAGACGTAGAGAATCCTCTCAAAGACTACCTGGCCAGCCTGGAAAAAACCTCCCGGCTCGATGTGGAACTGGTACTTCCGGGGCATCGCCGCCGGATACCGGATATCCAAAGCCGAATCCGGGAACTCCGGAATCATCACAAAAACCGTCTGGAGGAAATTCTGAATATTCTTCGAAAGCAGCCGATGTCCGCCTATGAGGTGGCATCCCGCATGCACTGGGATATCCGCTGCGACCGGTGGGAAGATTTTCCGGTTCCCCAGAAATGGTTCGCCACCGGGGAGGCGATCTCCCACCTGCGCTATTTGAAAGAAGCCAACCGGATCGTCCGTCACAGCTGTAACGGTCGGATCCTGTATGAATGCTAAACCACTTCGTACCATACCACACAGGAGGAAGCCATGGCCGGACAAACCGAATATATCTGTGAAACATGCCACCAAAAGCAAACCATCGCCGACACCGCGGCTGCGCCCGAATGCTGCG
The DNA here is from genome assembly GCA_964614125.1 of uncultured Desulfobacterales bacterium. GTDB lineage: Bacteria > Desulfobacterota > Desulfobacteria > Desulfobacterales > Desulfatirhabdiaceae > UBA4064. The sequence goes on from CAZTKB010000287.1 coordinate 2,091, forward strand.
GCCAGACCATGAAACCCGTCCTCCCCCTGCCGGTTTGTGACATGCCCGCTTCAGCGGAGCATTCCCGGATGGAGGAGAACATCGAACCCTGCGATGACGGACGGGGGGGCGGAAACCGCTGACAGGGGCAAATCGTGTTATCTCCCCATAGGGGCGATTCAGGAATCGCCTTTACAATATTGCGTATCCCGCCCCTGACCTAACGCATTTATTCCTTGATTTTGAATCTTTTATTGCGATATCAGAGAATCTGATCCATTTTCGTCCGCAGCCATACTCCGGACATTTCCTTTATTTATCATCATTGTACCGTCTCAGGAGATCAACATGGAAATCACCGTCATCAAAACCCCCACTCCCAAGGCAAAACCCGACGTCACCAAACTGGCGTTTGGGACCCTCTTCACCGATCACATGTTTAATATGGACTATTCCGTAGAATCCGGTTGGCACAATCCCCGCGTCGAACCCTATTCCTCGATTTCCATGGATCCGGCGACCATGGTACTCCATTACGGGCAGGCGGTGTTTGAAGGACTCAAGGCCTATCGGACCGATTCCGGGGCCGTCCAGTTGTTCCGGCCGGCCGACAATTTCAAACGGCTCAACCGCTCGTCTCAGTTGCTCTGTATACCTCAGTTCGACGAAAAGCTGGCTTTAAATGGGTTGAAACAGCTGATTCAGGTCGAAAAAGACTGGGTTCCCGGAGCCCCGGGAACCTCTCTTTATATCCGACCGACCATCATCGCCATGGATCCCTTTCTGGGTGTCCGTGCCTCCCACACCTACCGGTTTTTCATCATCCTGTGCCCGGTGGGGGCGTACTATGCCGCCGGCTTCAATCCAGTCAAAATCTGGGTGACCCGAAATCACGTGCGGGCCGTGCGAGGCGGTGTCGGTGAAGCCAAGACGCCTGGCAACTACGCGGCCAGCCTGTATGCCGCGGATGTGGCCCACAAGCATGGATATACCCAAGTGCTGTGGCTGGATGGAGTGGAGCAAAAATATGTCGAGGAAGTCGGTGCCATGAACATTTTCTTTGTCATCGACAACGAGCTGATCACTCCGGCATTGAACGGCAGCATTCTGCCGGGTATCACCCGGGACTCGGTGCTGGCCCTGGCCAAATCATGGGGAATCCGGACCACGGAACGCCGGATCAGCATCGACGAAGTCATGGAAGCCCATGCGGCCGGAAAACTGCAGGAAATCTTCGGGTGCGGCACCGCGGCCGTCATTTCCCCGGTCGGAGAGTTGAAATATGGTGACACCGTCATTTCCATTACCGATGGAAAAGTCGGCCCCATGTCCCAACGGCTATACCAGGCCATCACCGACATCCAATACGGCAAGGCCGCGGATCCCATGGGCTGGATCGAGCCGGTCTGATAATTTCCCCCGGTTTGTACCCATCTGATCCTGATCGATCCGCACCGCCCTCCGGTTTCGCCGACCGGGGGGCGGATACCAGAAGGGGGCTAGCGCATGACGGAATCCGACCGACCGAATCTTCTTCCGCTCTTTCTCGAAAAAATGAAGGCCGCCGGGCTCCAGCCGATGGTACTGGATACATTTTCCGCCTACTATCAGAAAGTGCTGTCCGGAGACAGGGGATTTATCTACAACCGGGATATCCGGCCTCCGGACCCCGGCGAGATCCTGCACCTGGAAAAGCTGGCCGCGTTTGAGGACGCCGGCCACCGGGTCCGATCCCAGACGGTTCTCCTCATCCTGAATGGCGGGCTGGGAACCAGTATGGGGCTCACCGGCCCCAAGTCGCTCATTGAGGTCCGGGACTCCCGCAATTTCCTGGAATTGATCCTCGGACAGGCCAGGGCACGGTCCACCCGGGTTGCGCTGATGAACAGTTTCAGCACGCACCGGGAGACACTGGACTCTCTCCGGGCCATGCACCCGGATCCGTTTCCACTCACTTTCGTCCAGAACCGGTTTCCCAAAATTCTCCAACACGGTTTGGCGCCGGCAGCCTGGCCCCGGCAGCCGGATCTGGAATGGAATCCCCCGGGACACGGGGACATCTACACCGCTCTGTTCGCCTCCGGTGTTCTGACCCAATTGCTGGAGGAAAACATCCGGTACGCCCTGATCGCCAACTCCGACAACCTGGGGGCCTGTATCGATGACCGGCTCCTGGGATATTTCGCCGCCGGCCTCGGCATGCTCTACAAGATGCCGATGC
>CAZTKB010000288.1:0-4270 GCA_964614125.1 uncultured Desulfobacterales bacterium
GTTGCTGCCATGCGGCTTTTTCTGGAAACCGAGTTCGGAAATCCATCGAGTTCCCACTGGTACGGAATCATACCCAAAAAAGCGGTGGAAGGGGCCCGCCGCCAGGTAGCCGAACTGCTGAACTGTCTTCCCGAAGAAATATATTTCACCTCCGGCGGAACGGAATCCAACAACCACGCCATCCAGGGGATGGTCCGGGCGTATACGCACCAAGGCTGCCACATCGTTACAAGCGCTTTCGAGCACCCGGCGGTAGGGGAAGTTTGCCGTTTTCTGGAAACAGACGGCTATGAAACCACCCGGGTTCCGGTGGACGCTCTGGGCATGGTTGACCCCGAACAGGTGAAACAGGCTCTCCGGCCGGATACAATTTTGATCACGATCATGCACGCCAACAACGAGGTGGGTACGATCCAGCCCATCGCCCGGATTGCCGAAATAGCCAAAGAGCGCGGCATTTTTTTGCACACCGATGCCGCACAGTCCCTTGGAAAAATACCGGTGGACGTTGCCTCCCTAGGTGTGGATCTTCTTTCTCTTGCCGGTCATAAACTGTATGCACCCAAGGGTATCGGGGCACTGTATATCCGGTCGGGCGTCACGCCGGAAAAATTCTGCCATGGTGCCGGCCAGGAAAAAGGTATGCGGGCCGGCACGGAAAATGTTCTGGAAATTGTCGGCCTGGGCAAGGCTTGTGAGATTGCCGCAAGGAAACTGCCGGAAGATATGCCCCGCCTGCAGGAATTTCGCGACAGGCTGCATACCGGCATCATCTCCCGTATCCCGGGTGTTCGTCTCAACGGACATCCGGATCATCGGCTGCCCAACACCCTGAACCTGTCTTTTTACGGTATTGCCGCCAACCGCCTGCTGGAGGAGATCGGCCTGGAGGTGGCCGCGTCGGCCGGTGCCGCCTGTCATGCGGATACGGTATCCATTTCACCGGTTCTTGAGGCAATGGGAGTTCCGACCGAATGGGCAAAAGGAGCCGTGAGATTCTCCCTGGGACGTATGACAACCGTCACGGAAATCGATCGGGTCATTGAAGTTGTTGTTGCCGCAGTTAATATATTGCGCGGAACCTGATAGCTCTCATTAACCCGAAAGAGTCGATTAACAGGTATTAAGCGGAGGAAGGCCATGAAACCATGCCGGGAATGCAAACATAACGTTTCGGAACAGGCTTGGGCTTGTCCGAATTGCGGCGCCCCTTATCCAGCCAAGGAAAAATGGGATGGATGGGGAATTGAATACAAATCCAGCCTGCAAATCTACGGTCTGCCATGGATTCACATAGCCTTTAAATATCGCCCCAACCGAATGCCGGTTGTTGCCAAAGGCGTTATCGCCATCGGCCAGTTTGCCTGTGGGATTCTGACGATTTCACAATTCGGAATCGGGATCATCAGCATCAGCCAGTTTACCATCGCCGGTTTTGCCGTCGCACAGTTTGCCGCCGCCTATTCCCTGATCGCCCAGATTGGTCTCTTCATTCACTCTGGGCAAGGCCAGATCGTCCGACGCTTCACCGATTGGTTCCATTTTTTCTGAAAGGCAGCGATAATCTGTTGAATCATCCAAACTCTGCAAGCGCCACCCATGCGAAGAGGAACTCCATGGACTCCCTGTTTGACCCGATCGCCGATATGTATGATCAATGGTATGACCTTCCGAAAGGAAAGGCGATCTTTCAGGAAGAGCTGGCTTGCCTTCGCGTTCTTCAACCGGATTGCGCCGGTGATTGGCTGGAGGTGGGGGTGGGTACCGGCCGATTCGCCCATGCCATGGGGATACAATTCGGTGTGGATCTCTCCGGACCTATGGTCACAAAAGCCTTCCAACGGGGGATCCGGACATGCGTCGGGACCACCGAACATCTACCGTTTCTTTCTTCGGCTTTCGACGGCGTGCTTCTGGCATTGACGGTATGTTTTCTTTCCGATCCCACACTCGCATTTCAGGAATGCGCCCGTGTTTTGAAACCGAACGGTCGGCTGGTTCTGGGCATCCTGCCGGGAGACGGACCCTGGGGAAGAGAATATATCCGAAAAGGGCATGAGGGAGACCCGGTATATTCCCACGCGCAGTTCCGTACGGTTACAGAAATCAACCATATGGTATGCAGTGCGGGTTTCCAGCTCCAGGCCGGATCCAGCTCCCTGTTTTGTGAACCAGACGACCCGCCGGCCGAAATTTTTCGGCTGGAATCCGGCATTGCCATGGATGCCGGATTTGTCGGCTTGCTTTTCACCGCGCCCCCGCCGTTGCCTGAATCAGACCGCTGGTTTCGATCGTTTCCGCCAATCCACTGAATCAAATTTTTTTATTGTAATAGAATCCATAATCTGGGAAGGATATTCTGAACGAGAGCACGGCTGCCTGGCAGCCGCTCCCGGAAGCGGGAAGACACCCCCCGATTCCCATTCAACCCCTGGAAAGGAACAACACCATCATGACCAGCGCCATCACGCCGGAGCAGATGAAAATCATTCAAAACGGAATCCGCAATAAATACCAGTCAGTGGCGGACAGCCCGGAAGGCCGGTTCCGGTATCCGACCGGCCGAGCGGGAATGGAAACACTGAATTACGACAGAAATCTCCAGTCGCAATTGCCGGGCCGGGTTCTGGAATCCTACTGTGGGGTGGGCAATCCATTTTCCCTCGGAGCCATCCGGGCAGGGGATCGGATTCTGGATATCGGCTGCGGAGCCGGGGTGGACACTCTGATAGCGGCCTTGTTGTCCGCTCCCGACGGCCAGGTGGTCGGTGTGGATATCGTTCCGGAAATGCTGGGCCGTGCCCGGGAGAATCTCGCGGCAACCGGAATCGGCAACGTGTCGTTTCAATCCACTTCCGGGGAAAACCTGCCCTTTCCGGATGACTCCTTCGATGTGATCATTTCCAACGGTGTGATCAATCTCATCCCGGATAAAGAATCTGCCATTCGGGAAATGCGGCGGGTACTAAAACCCGGAGGACGGCTGCAGGTGGCGGACCAGGTGACTATCGGAGAAGTTTCCAAGAGCCTGGAGGAGCGCCTTGCCAACTGGTTCCAGTGAGAAGGGGGCGCCATACCGGGAAAGGATTTCCTGGTCATGCTTACCGAGGCCGGATTCACGGATTGCGAACTGGTTTCCGAAACCGGTTTCAACAGCACCCCGAAAACCAGAGGTGTTCTGATTCGAGCACGCAAACCGGAGTCGCCCATGAAAAAAATCCCTGTTGCATTGGAAGGGGCGCGTCCCCCAAGCCCTCGAAAACGGTCTCCTTCCGTCAATGCCGTTTTGGAGAAAGCCTTCGCCCTGGGGGTGGAAAAGGCCAAAGTTATTGATGCCCACACGGTGGTGGTGGAAAAATGGGTCCGGTGGAAATGCCTATACGGGTGCCCTTTCTACAACAAAGACGCCTACCACCCCCCCATCGCCCCGGATGCCGAGGAAACCAGGCAGGTAATCGGGGAATACACCAAGGCGGTGCTTCTGAACGGATCCCGGGGAAAGGAACTGTCCCAGATCGCAATCCGGTTGGAGGAAGAAGCCTATCGGATGGGATTTTACAAGGCCTTTGCCATGACAGCCCTGCCCCCCGCCCCTCCGGAAAACGCGGTTTCCGGATCCACCTGATCCTCCGGCGAACAGGAGGGCCCGTGCAGCCCCCAGAAAGCAGATTTGCCTCGGCATCCGGTCCGTCCCATGATGGAAGCCTGTGGAATCGACGTGTTTCGAACCGCCCGAAACAACGGCTTTGAGATAGACACCCGAAAAGAAACCTACGGGCATTGGAATTTCTTCGCCCTCTTGCTGATCGAATAACTCCATAAGGAAATACCATGAACCCGATTCATGTGGAAATCGTGGCCAAACAGAAAGGATGTGTTTTGTGCGACTTGGCTATCGCGATACTGGAGGAGATCGCCCCGGATTTCGAACCGGGAGCCTTGCACTGGTCGATTGTGGATGTAGGCGACAAAACCGGGCTGGTCAGACTGGAGGAACTGACCCGTATCTGTGGAAAACGTCCGGCAATTCCTTCTATCGTGATGAACGAACAGATTGCGTTCGACCATATCCCGGACATGGATGCCATGTGCGCCAGAATCCGGGAAACGGCAGCCCTTCCTGCCTGATTAGGGCAGAGAAGGTCCCGAAAACAGGAGATCAAGATGAACCAAACCATCTTTTCCCCTCAACCGAAAAAAACTTTCGCCGATTCTGACCTGGTCTGCTATTGCTTTCGATACACTCGAAAAGACATCGAAACCGATCTCA
>CAZTKB010000289.1:0-4226 GCA_964614125.1 uncultured Desulfobacterales bacterium
TCCGGATGAATTCGAATCAGGATCCTGCCGGCCGGAAGGTACCGCAGGATATTGTCCTGACCACGCAGGTGAAAATAATCCGTTTCCCGGTTAAACTCGGTTTGGGCCCAATACAGGTAACTCTGAACCGCCCGGATGATTTTCTGGATATCCGGGGCCGTTTCCGGGGAAGGCCGCCACATCTGTCGGATCCGCCACCGCTGCATCAACCGGAGCAGGCCGCAATCGGATGAAACCGGACCGGCCTCCGGCGTCCCGGTTTCCGTGAACTGCATAAACTGAGAGACATAATTGGGACTGCCGGCTTTCATTCCCGTACCCAGGGCCGATCTTCCCATGCCCCCGAACGGCTGCCGCAACACGATGGCTCCGGTGGTACCCCGGTTGATATACAGGTTGCCGGCTTTCACCCGATTTTTCCAGAACTCCTGTTCCCGGATATCCAGGCTTTCGATCCCGGAGGTCAAACCGTATCCCGTCTGATTGGTGTATTCGATCGCTTCCTCCAAATTTTTGGCGCACATCACTCCCAGCACCGGCCCGAAGAATTCCGTAAGATGGGTATAACTGCCGGGTTGCACCCCCCATTTGATGCCTGGTGTCCAGAGCTGCGGATTGCCCGAGACATTCCGGGGCTGCAGCAGCCAAGTTTCTCCGGCCTCCAGTCGGTTCAACCCGTTTTTCAGATCTCCCGCAGGCGTGGCGATCACAGGCCCCATCTTGTTTTCAAAATCCCAGGCCGAACCCACCGGGAGGCTCCGAGCCGCATCGACCAGTTGACGCCGGAACAACTCGTCCTGAAAGACCTCTTTTTCCAGGATTAACAAGGATGTGGCCGAACATTTCTGACCGCAATGACCGAAAGCCGAATGAATCACGTTTTTGATAGCCTGATCCCGGTCCGCCATGGCCGTCACAATCGTGGCGTTTTTTCCGCCGGTTTCCGCGGCCAGGGCCAAATCCGGGCGATCCCGAAGCATCTGCATCCCGGTTTCCGTCCCGCCGGTCAGAATGACAAAATTTACATCCGGGTTCCGCACCAGATCCGTACCGGCCAGTCGCCCTGCGCAGGGAACAAACTGAAGGGTGTTTTGCGAAACACCGGCCGCCCAGAAACATCGGCACAATTCCCAGGCGACCAGCACTGCCGCGGATGCCGGTTTGAAAATCACCGTATTGCCAGCGGAAAGTGCCGCGGCAATTCCTCCGCAAGGTATGGCAATGGGAAAATTCCAGGGCGAAACCACCAGCCCCAGTCCTTTCCCCTGTGCCTCGATTCCGTTGCGCCGGAAAAACCCCAGCGCCGACAACGGATAAAACTCCGCGAAATCGACGGCCTCCGAAACCTCGATATCGGCCTCGGAAAACACCTTGCCCGTGTTGGCCGCGGCGGCTCCGATCAGATCCGCCCGCGCCTTCCGAATCTCCATGGCCACGCGGCACAGGATTTCATGCCGCTCTTCGGGCGTTTTTTGCCGCCATCCATCCGGATCGCGCTTTCCTACCTCCACGGCCCGGCGAAGATCTTCGGAGTCCGCCATGGCATACCGGGCGACAACCACCGAGCCCGACGATTCCGTATCGGGCTGGGACGGGTCGATGCATTCCCCCAGTTCCCTCCCCGGATAAATTTCCTGCCCTCCCACCACCACTGGAACTTCGATCGGAGGATCCAAAGGGCTCTTCTTCCATTTACCACGGATATGTTCGGCCCACTGCCGGTTGGGGGCCAACGACCAGTCCGTATCCGGCTCGTTGGTGAATTCCCGGGTATGACATGTTCCCAAGGATTCGGAAAACGTCTCGGTCAACCGGTTCTGCGTCCGGTTCGGGGTGGCCGGAGCCGAGTCCAGATGCTCCAGGGAACGGACAAAACCGCTTTGCAGAAAGTTCCATTCCCGAGATCCGGTGGTAAGCGCAAAACTATGGCGCAGAAAGTTTTCTTCGGCCGTGTTCTCGTCCAGTCGGCGGATCAGGTAAGCGATGGCATTGATAAACTGGTCCCGGGACGCCACGGGAGCATACAGCAACACCTCTCCGGACACCTCCTGGATGGCCCGCCGGATATGGTCGGCCATTCCTTCCAGCATTTCGAAACTGAAAAATGGCAATACCCCGTTTTTCCGGGCCACCGTATAGGCATAGGCCAGCTCAAACAGATTGTGGGAAGCGATTCCCAGATGAACGGCAGGAGCCCGTTCCGGGGTCATCCCATAGACCACCATCCGTTTGTAGTTGGCATCCACATCCAGCTTGTTGTCATAGGGGGCCAGCGGCCAATTGTTCAGGGCCGACTCCACCAGCTCCATCTCCATGTTGGCTCCCTTGACGATCCGGATCTTGATCGGAGCCCCACCGGCCGCGACACGGGCCATCGCCCATTCCGTCAACTCCTGTTGAATGGCAAAGGAATCCGGCAGATAGGCCTGAAGAACGATTCCGGCGGCATGATTCCGGAATTCGGGCATATCCAACGTTCGGACAAAGGCGGTTCGGGTGATATCCAGGTCCCGGTATTCCTCCATATCCAGATTGACGAACTTCGGTACCTCGGTTCCATCCTTTTGCGTGTACCGATTATCCCGGGCCGTGCGATACAGGCGGGTCAGCCTTTCGACCAGTACATCCACACCATGATGGAACGCCAGCGAGGAGATCTGAGAATAAATCGTGGAAATTTTGACCGAAATATACTCGATCCGCGGATTTTTCAGATCTTCGATATAGGTTCCCAGGCGGACTCCGGCTTCCTCTTCTCCCAGAACAGCTTCCCCCAGGTGGTTCAGGTTCATCCGGACCCCTTCCTGCCGGCGTTTTTCCAGGTGCGGATACAACTGGTCCGGTTCACCGGGTATGATCGCCCGGCGACTGTCCGCTCTCATGGTTTCAATGACCCGTGGGATGGACACGGACGGCAGGTATTTTCCGGCATACCGGAACAACAGCATCAACAGTTTTTCCACGGGCTGAAAAAACGAGGGGATACCATAGGTTTTCAGCAGAAAATCCAGCTGGTCGGCCACCCGGCCGTGGGAATGCGGCCGGAAACTCTGGTCCATCATCCGGGTCAGAATCACCTTGTCCAGGGGATGGCCGAGCATCCGCTTCATCATGGTCTGCATTTTCCGCTCTTCCGGGGTGAGCAGTTCGTTGGCCCGGTTCTGCCAAGTCTGCGCCAACCGGATCGCCTCGTTTGCCAATTCATCGTAGCCATTCGTTTTCATATCTGTTCTTCTCCCGACATGCTGCTGTGATGGTGCGCAATCATATACCGGTTGAACCGTGCCACATGATCCCGGGCCAAACGTCCGGCCAGGGCGGAGTCCCGTTGGGACACAGCCTGAACGATCCCGCAAAGGTCCCGGTAGTTTTCCGCCAGGATCTCCGGATCCCGGGGAAGGAATGTTTTGAAATAAGGATGGATATTATCATGGACTGTTTTCAGGACAAACGCGTACAGGGGGTTTCGCGAAATCTCCGCCAGGGTCTGATGAATCCGTTCGTCCATGCGTACAAATTCGTCCAGTCCTTCCAGGCCGGCTTTTCTGCATTCCCCCGCTTCCCGAAGCAGGCGGGTCAGGTTTTCGATGTCTTCCGGTTGCGCTTTCTCGGCTGCCAAGGCAGTGACATGGCTCTCCACTCCTTCCCGGAATTCCGCCAGCTGCTCCAAAGATACTCGCTGAAAGCGGAGCAAATACGATAGGTTCTGGCTGATCATTTCGGTGGTGATCCCACGGACCCGCGCCCCGCCGTTGGTTCCGGGCCGTATTTCAAGCAGCCCCTTCTGCTCCAATACCCGCAGAGCCTCCCGGAGCGTGCCACGGCTGGTTTCAAACCGGGTTTGCAGTTCCCGTTCCGAAGGCAGCAGGTCACCGACCTGAAGACGGCCATCCAGCACCGCCTGTTCGATCTGATCCACGATATTCTGAAATATTCTGTTTTTCTGGGCTTTGGTAAACATAACTCGGATTCGATCCATTCCGGTTGTTTTTATTATAATGGTTGGACCATTATAATAAATTTTTCAATCGAGTCAAGGGAGAACCTCCAGGACTCCGTCAACAATGATGATCAGTCTCTTTCACAACCAACCAATTCGGCAATGTAGGATTCAATCGGTGCCTCCTTTCTACATTTCATCCCCGGAAGCTGCCGTCTCCGCATCAACTGCCGGAGTTTTCTTTCAGTATCTGTTATGTTCCCTTTCATTCCACCCCCACCCTGAC
>CAZTKB010000290.1:0-4220 GCA_964614125.1 uncultured Desulfobacterales bacterium
CGAATATCGGTGGTTTCCAGAAACATCAATTGTGGCTCCAACATAGAATATGGCATTCCAGACCGGATCATGCCAGTCCGATTACCGCGGCGAATCGTCCGGTGACCTGCTCTTTCCGATAGGAAAAGAACAGGTCGGTCCGACATCGGGTACATAAACCGCTCAGCTGAACCTGGTGTAGCGGGATGCCGCAATCCACCAGTTGATCCGTGGTCATTCTCCAAAAATCAAAACGGTCACCGGACATCCGGTAGCCCCACAGGGTTTTGGGAATTTCCCGGGTGTAGTGCACAAATTCCGCGCAGCAAGGCCCCAGAGACGGTCCCACGGCAGCGACCATATCCCGGGGATTGCACCCCATGGAGCGGGTCAGGTGCCCAACGGTTTCAGCGGCGATATTCTGGATGCTGCCTCTCCATCCGGAATGAATGTTCGCGACAACGCGTTTCACCGGATCATATATCAGGATTGCCTGGCAATCGGCAACCTGAATCGTGAGATTTTTTCCTGGATCTGCTGTGATGAGGGCATCGGCGGTAGGAGGTTCGTTCCTGACGGTCTCATTTCTATTCGCTTCATTTTCAATCAGGCAAAACCGGTTTCCATGAATCTGTTTGGCAAAAATCAATTCACCTTCTCCCATGATCCCGCGGATTCTTCGCCGGTTGGCACAGACCGATTGAGATTGGTCTCCATTGCTGTTGGAAACATTGAGACTCTGGTAGATCCCCCGGCTGAAACCTCCCTTCCGGGTGAATATCGCGTGCCGGAGGCCGGAAAAATCTGTGAGAAGGGAGAACTCCAGGAAAATGGTGTCGCCTGTACGGCGTTCAATCATCGGGGGATTTTCGTGCATGGAGCAGACCTTTGCCAAAAGGGAAGAATTGGGTGCAAGAAAAACATTGCAGGTGCAAAAAAAAGATTCCAAATAAACAAGCATCTGAAAACAGTAATCATACTATAGTGTAGTATGGAAACGAATACAAGCCTTCCACCCAAACCGGTACCCAGCAAAATAAACGAAATTTTTAAATGCTTGATAATTCATTAAGTTATAAAAAACATCAATCCACAACGTGTTGGCACTCTTTTTGTATGTAGATAGGCGCATCGACACGGGATCCAGAATTTCGGGGGGATTCGGCGGGGCATCGCCCGGTCGATGGTTCGGGCATTTTGCGGTCTTAGGAATGAAGAAAACGTTATACCGGAAACTGTCTTATGGCCAATGTATTGATATGGGGGGATCGACAGGAATCGTGCATGCTTTCCCGACGGGTTCTGGAAAGTCAGCATCATGTGGTGAAGACCTTTGTTCGGGCTTCGGATGCCCTCGAATGGGCGAGGCGGATCCTTCCGGAAATTGCGATTCTGGATTCCCGGGAATCAACGATGGCTTTGCCGGTTTTGGAAGAGCTCAAAGAGATCAGTCAACAGATGAAGGTTCTCATGACGACCACGGAATCCCCGACGTCCCTACCGGTTCAGCGAATGAAAGATCTGGGCGCCCGGGTGTTTTTCTCGAGTCCGATCGATATCGATGTGCTGGAACAATGCGCATCTGCCCTGGAGTCCGGGTAAAGCATCGGCCTTCTGGCAGGCTCTTGTTGTATTTTCAGAAGTGGTATCTGATTTTTAAATAGGAGTATATACCCATTTTCTTGTTACGCCTCCGGCGTTTCACCCACAAAAAGGAGAAAAATCGTGAAACATCAATTCAAATGGTTGGTTGCTCTGGTGATAATCGGAATTTTCATCGCCGCTCCGCTGATGATCCCGGACAATGCGTTCGCCGATAAACTTACGGACGCCATCGCGAAAACACCGGTAGGCACCGGAAAAGGCCAGATCGATCCCCAGGCTGCGCCCGGTTATCTGGGGATACCGGGTGCTCCGAATGTCAACCTGATCGTCGCCTTCCTGTGGGCGGTGTGGGTCGGCTGGATCTTTTCGACAGTTGGTGCCTTCGGAGGCATTATGGCTGGTGTCGGACATATCACCGTGTTCGGCCTGGGGGCCTATGCCGGCACTTTCAAGGACACGAACCCGATGCTGAACAAGGTCGTTACCGACTCAATCCGGGTGTCCAACCAGTTTCTGGTCGGTATGAGCGCCCTGATCACCTCTATCAAATACTATCAGCTCGGCCGGCTGGTAATGCCGCTTGGAATCGCCTTGGCGGTTGGATCCATTGCGGGAAGCTACCTGGTGCCGCTGTTGACCGCCGGAAAGGTTTCTTTCAAGGCCTATCAGGGATATTTCGGCCTGTTTGTTCTTCTTTTGGGTTGCTGGATGCTGTGGGAAACTACCCCGAAGGGTCAGGCCAGCAAAAAGGCTGCCAAGGCTGCCGCCGACGCCTTTGAGAAAACCATGAAGGAACAACGCAGCGGCGCGAATGTCGATACGAAAAGTTTGGGCGTGAAGGTCACCGGGTTTTCCGCCTCCAAATTCAGTTTCACCTTTTATGGGGTGGAATTTTCGTTCAATCCATGGTATCCGGTTATCGGCGGATTCGTGATCGCCTGTGTGGCTTCTTTCATCGGCGTGGGCGGCGGGTTTCTGCTGGTTCCTTTTCTGACCAGCATCTCCGGTCTTCCGATGTTTCTGGCTGCCGGAACCTCGGCCCTGGCTGTTTTGATCGGGATGATCACCAGTATTTTCAGCTATCTCCAGCAGGGCGTCATCGTTCATTGGACGCTGATCGGGCTCGAGATGGTTGGAATCGTTGTCGGGTCTCTCATCGGACCCAGCACCCAGAAATATATTTCCGACAAATGGTTGAAACGCCTGTTCATCATTCTGGCGTTTGTCACCGGTATTGATTACGCGATGAAAGGCTTCTTCGGGATCAAGATTATTCCGGGATGATATATTCCCAGCCCGGGTTTCGTTCCGCTGTTTTTTGCGGCGGAACGAAACCATGCGGCTTGGCGGCCTGTTTCAGAGGAGAATCTCCATGATCTGGATCGACGACATGCGAGGCATCCTGGATGCCCTGCTGATTTTTTTCTACCGGATTCCTGACAATCCGGTTTTGGGCATGTTTCTGGGTACAAGTGTGTTGTGTGTCGCCTGTTCGGTCACCGGCGTATACACGGGACTTCTTTTTTCCCTGTTGAACCGGTCTCATTCCAAAACCCTGAAGCAGGAGACAGTCTCCATGCACAACCTGTCCATGAAAGCCATTGCCGCCGGTGACAAGGCCGGTTATACCGGCTGTAATAAACTGGCCAATGAAGCTTTCGGAAGGTATTTTTTCGCCCAGTTCGGCGAAGGCGCGGCTGCCCTGCTGCCCATTCCCTTTGCACTGGGATGGATGCAGGGCCGTTTTGAAGAAGTGCGGTTTGCTCTGCCGCTTGAATTGCCCGGTATCGGCGATTCGGTTGGCTATTTGCTCATTTTTGTTTTGATGTATATTCTCACCCGAATCCTGTTGCGACGAGTGGTCTTACGGTTGCCGTTTGTCAACCGAATCCATGAAACCATCCGGTTGTCCGAACCTTCCGAAAAAATGCTCGGCTTTTCGGAGGCGATCCCGGACGCCGAAAGCTCTTCCCAGCCGGTTCCCTCGTTTGCCGGAGCTTTAAGCCCACCTCGAACGCCGTGACCCGGTTCACCAGATCGTCTGGAGGAAATTACCAATGGAAAAAGAAGTGTACAGCCTTTGTTTTATGTGCTCGGTCCGCTGCCCGATCCGGGTCCTTGTCAAGGACGGGCAGGTCAAGTGGATCGAAGGAAACCCCCATGTCCCGGGAATGGAAGGCAGCCTCTGCCCGCGGGGATCTGCCGGAATCTCGTTTTTGTACGACCGGGAGCGGGTGCAGTCCCCCATGATTCGGGAAGGTGCCCGAGGAGAGGGAAAATGGAGAAAGGCATCCTGGGATGAAGCCTTGGATTATGTGGCAAACGGCCTGAAGCGAGTTATGGACGAATACGGACCCCAAAGTGTTGCTTTTGGCGAACGGGCCAATTTGGCTACGCCGGTCAGCAAGACTTTTATGAAGGCCCTCGGATCTCCCAACCATTTCACTCATGATGCCTTGTGTAAGGGCTCCGTCAACACGGCCTGTAGGAGCCTGTTCGGACTTACGGACGCCCAGGTGGGGATCGACTACAAAAACACCCGGCACATCGTTTTGTACGGCCGGAATATTTTCGAGGCGATTTCCGTTAAGGAAGTCAACAATCTGATGGATGCCCTGTCCGCAGGCGCTAAAATG
>CAZTKB010000291.1:0-4213 GCA_964614125.1 uncultured Desulfobacterales bacterium
GCGCCATCGGAATCGAGGTGGCGGAAGCGCTGGTCTACAAAGGATTTTCAGTTGAGATGATCGAAGTGCAGGAATGGATACTGCCGGGCATGTTCTGCAAAGAAACTTCCAGCCGCCTGGAAAAAGATCTGGAAAGACATGGAATCAAAATCCGGAAGGCTGAAATCGTACAGCACATCGAAGGAAACGAGCATGTCAGGGCGGTCGTCACAAACCGACGCAGGATCGACTGCGATACCGTCGTAATCGCAGCCGGCATTGTTCCTGGGAATGAGCTGGCAAAGACAGCTGGAATTGAGATAAACCGGGGTATTCTGGTGAACAGCCGAATGGAAACAAGTGTCCCTGACATTTACGCCTGCGGAGATGTGGTCGAGACCTTTGATTTCTGTTCCGGCGACAGGTGTCTGATTCCCCTCAAGCACAATGCGATTGACCAGGCGCGCATCGCAGCCATCAACATCCTCGGCAAAACCGCTGTTTATCATGGCGCATATTCCTTTGCCCGAACCCATTTTTTCGACACCCGGGCGGTCTCTTTTGGAAAAACGATGAAAACGGCCGGCTGTCTACCCAATGAAATCGATATCATTGAAAAGGAATCCGGCCTGGATTATTTACGGATCCTTGTAAAGGATGGGTGTATCATCGGCGGACAGGCTATTGGAAAGTACGCTGACGCCACTGGCCTTTTCATGGGCGCCATGTGGCGAAAAGACAATTTCTACCTACTGCGAAACAACTGGAAGCAAATTTCCACCATTCATTCACCGTATCCGTGGGTGTATCGAAAAATGGGGGAGATTATCGGGTATTCATCCCATTGTGACCCCGTCTTCCTTCCGGGCGGAATCAGAACAATCAAAAGTTAAGTGACGAAAATTCCGGGATATCGCCGCATCAGGTTTTTTCTCTTATTCATTCGGTCTGAAAGGAATGAGGCATGGACCTAGTATGCAACAGCTTTGGAAAATACGGAAAATTTATTTCAGAAGAAGAGCTTCAGAGACGTACGCATCCAGCCTGGCCTTATCTGTATTTTAATCCCGGCAAACCGGTCGAGCCGGAAAAAGTCGATGAAATTCTCAAGGGATGCATCGACCTTCACGTCCATGGCGCACCACTGGGTGGCTGGCTCCCCGGAAGGCCCACCATGGTAAACACCTGCATTGAAGCTTCCGAAGCCGGTATGAAAGCCATGGTATTCAAAGATCATTATACAATGGTAAACAATTGCGCCATTATCATTCAGGACTTTCTAGCCCGTATGAAACAGGACAGGAATTTGCATGGGATGGAATTCGAACCTGTTGAGGTCTATGGCGGGATCACCTTGAACCGCAGTGTGGGGGGAATGAATGTTCATGCGGTACGGGCGGCCCTTGATTACGGACGTTGCAAGGAAGTCTGGCTGCCTTCCCTGGATTCCTTTCACCAGTGCCAAGCAATGGGAAAGACCGGTGGTATTCGAGTAACTGAATCCGCCAGTTCCGATGAATTGACTCGGGAGATGAAAGATATTCTCGACGTCCTGGCTGATTACAACAAAAATGTGCACGGGGACAGAACGGTTCTGTCCACCTGTCATGTTTCCAACAGGGAAAAAATTTCCATTCTCCAATATGTCCGGAAGCGTAAAATGGATATTCGGGTGCTGATGGACCACGTGACACAGGCGTTGACAATTATTACGCCCGATGAGGCAAGGGAAATGATCTCCCTTGGCGGATACCTGGAATTTGCGGAATGTTCCTGCATCCCCTGGCCGGGAATGCAGGATTGGATAATCGCATTCGACTACTCATTCCAATTGATTCTCCAATTGATTGCCGAAAAGAAAACAGATCATCTCGTTTTGGTATCTGACGCTGGCCAACCCGGGAATCCGCCGGTGCCCGGATGGCGGATGTTTATCAAGACTCTCCTGGCCCAGGGAATCTCGGAAACGGAGATTCGGATCATGGCAAAGGATGTGCCGTCCGAGCTGATATTTGGATAAACCGGAAACCATCCGATCCCGAAATGGATAGAGGACTTTGGACAAAGCAAGCTTGAAAATGGACAATACCGGATTGATATCCGAAATCCTGAAGTTCGCAACCCATGACGGCCCGGGAATTCGGACCACCGTGTTTTTCAAAGGATGCCCCTTGAAATGTCTCTGGTGTGCAAACCCAGAGACAATCATGCCTTTCCGGGAAATTTATTTTCTGAAGAGCAGATGCAAACTTTGTTTTTTGTGCAACCAGGTATGCCCTTCGGATGCCATAGTTCGGGGTAAATATCGGATTGACCGGAACCGGTGCACATCCTGTATGCAATGCGTGGAGGTCTGCTCCAATGAAGCGCTTCGAATCGTGGGAACGCACATGACCGTGTCCAAGGTAATGGAAGCCATTATCAAAGATCGGGTGTTTTACGGCAGTGACGGCGGTGTGACCCTAAGCGGGGGAGAGCCGCTGTTTCAGGACCGATTTGCCATCAGCCTTCTACAACAATGCAACGAACTGGGGATTCACACAGTTTTGGATACATCCGGAATAGCATCGCCGGCGGCAATCCAGGACGCTGTCCCATACACGGATCTAGTCCTTTTGGATATCAAACACATGGATCCGGCAGCCCATCGTGTCGGAACCGGAGTTGACAATGGGATGATCCATGAAAATGCCCGCCGGATAGCGGGAAAAACCGTGATCCGGATTTCAATTCCGATCATACCCGGCTTCAACGACTCGGATGACAACATTATCCGGACATCGGAATTCGCCCAAGAAATCGGTGCGGAGTGGATCGATATCAACCCGTTGCACTCCCTGGGAAGGCACAAATACCGTTACCTCGGGATCCCTTCTCCCTTTTCCAAATGGAAAGAGCCGGAAAAAGTTTCAATCCAGCATATCCTGTCCATTTTCCGCGATCACGGCCTGAACACCACGATCGGCAGAATGATGTAATCAGCCACCCCAACTTGGTTTCGATAAGGACCCGCCGAGGCCGACCCCCAGATTCCGCGGGGAAAAAATTTCAGCTTTTTCGGATGTTTTTCCGATACACCTCCTGAACCAGAAGACCCCGGGACTGAAATATCGAAGCCGCCTTCCGAAAATTTTCCGCACTGAAGCCGACCTGGTACCGGCCGTGGTCCAGATACAAAATGAAAGCCATATTCCTCATGAAGCGGTGAATATCCCGGGCAAACCAGGTTTTCAAATCTCCGGTACCCTCGATCCGCACCCGTCCGTCCCAGAATTCCAGATCAGCCAGCTTGATCGCCCGGATCGAGGCGAACGGAATCATCTTTTTACCGATAGGCCCGGGATAGAAATGATGAATCACGAGATAGTCCGAATAAATTTCCAAAAACCGATCGTGATACAAGACTTCCGGACCAACCCCCCGGCGACTGTCGCCCATGACCAGCGGCATGACAGCCCATAGCACCATCCCCATCAGCACGCCTGCAAATATCAACTGAGTCCAAAAACCGTTCGATTCCACCCTTCTCCGGCCTCCTTCCGCCTCGTCCAGCCACATTACTTCCCGACCGTTTGAAAAACGGCCCTCAGTTCTGCCGGCTCCGCGGCGATTCCGTATTGACACAACCATACCAATATAAAAAACAGGCACATCATCACACCGATCAGTTTCCATCCGGTTTGGGAAACCGGTACGGCCCGGTTCCGACAACATCCGGGAATTCGGATATCATTTCGCCACATCGCATTTTTTCCTTTTTTTAAAAATGAATAATAATATATTTTTATTGATTAAAATTGCGTATTTTTTGTAAACTGTACACCGGCAACCAGGCATCGCATCCGACATCACTCATACCGAGGGATGGATGAATGGATGGACGGATAGTGCCATCTTATGGAGGCGATATTATTTTGTCAATAAAATAATTAATTATGGTATAGAATTACGTATTTTTAAAATACACCGGTCCGGGAAGACGGAAATACTTTTTTTGCGGAATCGCGGTGTCGCGGACAGGATGGACAAACACGAAGGTACACAGGAATGTCGTCGGGCCGACCGGCGACCTGCCCCGCAGCAAAAGCTGCCAAAATTTTATGGTTAGCAATCGCTATATAGCTGAAAAGCCGGAGCGAGGCTGCAATAGGGATAACTCACCTTTCCCCCCTTTGGAAACTGACAATTACCCACACATACGCCCATGTTACGGGCCATGTTTGAGTTGGGGAAG
>CAZTKB010000292.1:0-4207 GCA_964614125.1 uncultured Desulfobacterales bacterium
CTCCGCGTTCTGTGGACAAATCGGGTGCAGGTTTGGAGAATTCATGAGAATCTTGGGTTTTTATCACGATCCGAAACCCAACACAATATCCATGCCCAATCCAAACCAAGTTCCGTCACATTGCCACTCTATTTGATTTTTTGGCCACACGCTGGAGCGCGCTTTCGGGCACGGCACACCATGCTTCTACCTTCCGGGTCAACCCACTCTCTCCTACCGCCGGGAATGCAATTGCACCCCATCGGCAAACCTGCTATACGCATGGGGGGAAAATGCACACATGAGAGGATATCTGTTCATACTGGCCGCGGCCACTTTGTGGGGGATGATCGGCCCATTCGCCCGCTTGGCATTCCAAGAGGGGGTGCCTCCCATGGAGGTCGCCTTCTGGAGGGCGCTGCTGACCTGGTTTCTGTTTGCCGGACACGCCGCGATCAAAGGGGAGACCGGACTGGACCGGCGGGATATTCCGGCGGTGGTGGTTTTCGGCATTACCGGGGTCTCCCTGTTTTACGGCGCCTACCAGATGGCGGTGAAACACGGCGGAGCAGCATTGGCTTCTGTTCTACTGTATACTGCACCCGCCTGGGTCACCGTGCTGGCCAGAATCCTGTTTCGGGAGCGCATTACTGTTCTCAAGCTGGCGGCCTTGTTGTTGACCCTGATCGGAGTCACGGCGATCTCCTGGGCGGGTCAGACCGGTTACGGAGAGGACATCCCCCTGTCCGCGATCCTGTTCGGGCTGGTTTCCGGATTTTGCTACTCCCTGTACTATATCTTCGGCCGCCATTTCAGCGGTCGCTATAGTTCTCCGAACCTCTTCCTCTACATTCTGCCCATTGGTATCCTGGGAATGCTGCCCTGGATCCAATTCACGGACAAAACCCTCACCGCTTGGGCCGCCCTGATCCTGCTGGCCGTGGTATCCACCTACGGCGCCAATTTCTGTTACTATGCCAGCCTGAAATATCTGGAGGCATCCCGGGCGGCGATTCTGGCCACCCTGGAGCCCGTCATCACCGTCGTGATCGCTTACCTGTGGTGGAATGAATCCATGAACATCCCGTCTTTGATCGGATGTACCCTCATCCTGTCAGCGGTGGTCATGGTGGTCGCGGATAAAAAAGGAGCGAAAACTTCTTCCTGAGATGGAGATCCTTTACACCATCGCCCCTATTTTTGTCATCATTCTTCTCGGATGGTTCGCCAGAAGACGGGGATTTGTTCCGATCGAGTTTTTCGGGCCAGCCAACCGCCTGGTTTTCTACATCGCCATTCCGGCCATGATTTTCCGATCCATTTCCCGGGCGTCGCTGCATCGGGAATTCGATCTGCCCACGCTGGGCATCACGCTGTCGGCGGTATTCCTGCTCTTTCTATTGTCCTGGGCCACCGCGTCTCTGATTCGGGTCCGCCACCGCCCGTTTCTGGGAACATTTGTCCAATGCACCGTACACGGCAACCTGGGATATATCGGACTGGCGATTTCGTTTTACGCACTGGGCGAGGACGGGCTGGTCAAGGCCAGCATTTTCGCCGGCTTCATCATGATCCTGCAGAACATTCTGGCCGTGTGTATCCTGCAATTTTATGCCGGCCGCCCCGGCGTCAAAGGAAACCGGATTCTCATGGCCATTAAAATCGTCGGAAATCCGGTGATTATCGCCTCCATGTCCGGAATGCTGGTATCGGCGCTGGAAATTCCCATTCCACGCATCCTGGATCAAAGCCTGCAAATTCTGGGAGGCATGTCCCTTCCGTTGGCACTCCTTATCATCGGAGCTTCCCTCAACTTTCATCTGGTCACCGAGCGCCTGGTTCCGGTACTGGGGTCGGCGGCGCTGAAGCTTTTGGTCATGCCCGGCCTGGGATGGATCGGATTTCAGCTGGCCGGAATTCCTTGGGTCCAATGCCTGCCGGCCCTGATTCTCCTGGCGGCTCCCACCGCCACGGTCACCTATGTGATGGCCAAAGAAATCGACGGAGACCCGGATTTCGCGGTGGCGGCCATTTCCGTCATTACCCTGCTTTCCGGCGTGACCTATTTATTCTGGTTGACCCTCGTCGGTTGATCCGCTCCAAGGACCCGCGATTTCTCCCGGGAGCCTCTTGACGGAAATCATGTTGGTCAGGCCTGCCACCCACACCGGATGCCCCGCGGTGATCACCACCAGGTCTCCCGGTGCATACCTGCTTGTTTGTAAGGCAATTTCAGCAGCACGTTCCACGGGATCGTCCGTCTCATCCGCATTCGGAATATAGATCGGAGTGATACCCCAGCACAGACATAACCGCCGAACCACCTCCATTTCCGGACAGAGTGCCAGCACCGGTTGCCGGGGACGGAACTTGGAGACCTGGCGGGCCGTTGAGCCGGACCGGGTGGGGGTGATGATGGCGGCGGCATCCAGTTGGTCCGCCAGGATACAGGAGGCGTGGGCGACGGATTCGGAAATATCCTTCTCCGGAACCAACCCCAGCAGGTGATCATAGGTGTATTCTTTTTCCGCGCGTGTCGCAATGCGTACCATGTAGCGGACGGATTCCGAAGGGTACATGCCGCTGGCGGTTTCTTCCGACAACATGATCGCGTCCGCGCCGTCCAGAACCGCGTTGGCTACATCGGAAGCCTCCGCCCGCGTGGGTCTGGGGGAATCCACCATGGATCGCAACATCTGGGTGGCAATGATGACCGGCTTCCCGGCCTTCCGGGTCAGTTGAATCAGGGTTTTCTGAATATGCGGAACGTTTTCGAGAGGAATTTCCACCCCCAGATCCCCCCGGGCTACCATGATTCCGTCGGAAACTCGGATGATTTCATCGATATTTTCGATGGCCTCGTGCTTTTCAATCTTGGCGATGACCGGGATGTCCTGCCCGGCGTGGGCCATGATCGCCTTGACCTCGAGAATATCCTCCGATCTCCTGACAAAGGACAACGCCACGTAGTCCACCTTTTTTCCCAACCCGAACGCCAAATCCTCCCGGTCCTTTTCGGTCAGTGAGGGCATATGCAGGGTTCCGGTTACCAGGTTTAATCCTTTATGGGACGTAAGAACACCTCCCGCGATCACCCGGCAAAAAATATCCGGACCTTCGATCCGATCCACCACCACTTCCATGATTCCATCAGCCAGCAGGATCCGGTCCCCGGGCTGGACCTCTTGGGGGAGATCCGGATAAGAAACCGACACCCGGCCGTCCTTTCCATCGGTTTTATCCGCTGTCAGGGTCAGGATATCACCGGCGGAAAGAGGGATGCCGTTTTCCGGAAGCATTCCCACCCGGATTTTGGGTCCGCAAAGATCCTGAAGAATGGCGACGGGCTTATTCAGTTGACGGGACAGGCTCCGGATCCGCTGGATGAGAAGGGAATGGTCCAAATGGGTTCCATGAGAGAAATTCAGACGGGCGACGTTCATTCCCGACAGAATCAGTTGCTCCAGCATGCTCTCGGAACCGCTGGAAGGACCGATGGTACAGACAATTTTGGTTTTGGTCGACATGGGTTCTTCCTCGTGCCAAGGTCATCGGGAATGTGGGGTCTATAAAGCACCGGGGCATCCACAAAAATTATTGACTGATTATCATCATTGATCTATAGTTGCAAGGCTGTTTGGGGCTCTATCCTGATTTCGGCGATGTAGCTCAGTTGGTCAGAGCATGCGGCTCATATCCGCAGTGTCCGGGGTTCAAATCCCTGCATCGCCACCACCTCTATGTTTCATACCATCCAAAGAAGTCCAAAACCCCTTGAAATCAAGGGGTTTTTTTATTGCCTACCGTCCGATAGTGTGCTATGGAATCCAGTAAAATCCGATCACCCACGCTTCCCTATGATATCGCTACCGTGCCACCGGTCAGGGCCTGCCGTCAATTCCGGATTACACTGGATACCAACCGGTATTCCGTTCCTACCGAATACGCCGGGCAACGCCTTTTGTTGAAAACATATCCGGACCGGATATGTGTCTATCTATCATCAGGACAAACGTGTCCTTCCCCGGCAGGCGTGCTAAACTTTATTAGATGAAATTGTTTATAGTGGGGCCATCACCTACATACCGGGGAGGATGGCCCATGATTGATACCGATACCGCAGCTGATACAACGATTGAAACCGTCGCTCAGAGCTTCGCTTCGTGGCGTTCCAGCCGCAAAAACCGCCAGGAACCGATCCCGCTTCATCTTTGGCAGGCTGCGGCAA
>CAZTKB010000293.1:0-4206 GCA_964614125.1 uncultured Desulfobacterales bacterium
AATCCATCTCCGCTCAAAATGGGAATATCGATCCCGGCCTGCCGGATATCCCGGACAGCCAGACCGGCTTCGGAAGGTACGGCACTGACGAATATGGCATCGGCAGGAGGGTTCAGCCGTTTCAATTGTTCAATCTGAGAGGAAAACTCCGTATCTCCAGCCATGAACCGATCTTCCCAGGCGATCTCCCCTCCCTGCTGAATCGTTCTCTGAATGAAATACCGGGATAAGGTCTTGGTAAAATCCATGGATTGATCGGTCCATACGGCCAACCTCTTCACCTGAAGCCGTTTCCGAGCGAAATCTGCGACGGCGAAGGCCTGGTCGTCATCCCCGAAGGCAGCCATCACCACATAGTTTCCAAACCACCCCGGAAGCAGGGGATGGGTGGCGCCGGAAGTAACGAACGCGATTCCGGCCTTCTGAAAAGCCGGCCCGACCGCCATGACCCAACTGGTATCCCCATACCCGACACCGGCTACGACATCGTTTTTCACGATTCTTTCGGCATCCTCGGCGGCCCGTTTCTCGTCAGTCCGGGTATCGACGACGATCAATTCCACCCGTTTCCCGTTCAGCACGCCACCGGATTGATTAACCCGGTTTACCTGGAGTTGAACTCCGTTCAGCCCCGGGCCGTCAATGGAAGCCATCCCTCCGGTCAGGTTGTACAGTGCGGCGATTCGAACGGCCTCCTCCGCGGAGGTATGCGCCGGAACAACTAAAATGGATAGAACCAACACCAGAATACCGGTACTCCATTTCATTGGGATATCCTTCCTGTCGATACGAAACGTCATATAGCCAAAGCGCCCCCGTCCACGACCAAGGTATGGCCGGTGACAAAAGCCGAGGCATCGGACCCTAGAAAAAGGATCGGATAGACCACATCCAATATTTCAGCCAAACGGCCCATGGGGATGGTTTTCACGATATGGTCGTGCAGGGCGGGGTCTGACCAGAACGGTTTGCTGAATTCGGTTTTAACCATGCAGGGCGCAACCGCGTTGACCCTGACCCCGAATCCGGCCAACTCATGGGCCAGCACCTTGGTCATCATTTCAATGGCTGCTTTGGCCACACCATAGATACCCATGGCGGGCGACGAGCGATGCGCTGCGATCGAGGAAATGTTGACGATGCTTCCGCCTCGTTGATCCCGCATGGTCCGGGCCGCGCGGCGCGAGCAAAGATAAGCCCCGTTCAGGTTCGTATCGAGAATTTTCTGCCACAGGCCGACATCCGAATCCACCAGAGTCGTGATCAGATTCATCCCCACATTGTTTACCAATACATCCACCCGGCCAAATCGCTCCAAAGCCCTCTCAAAAAGGTGGTCAACATCCTCCGGCCGGCCCACATGCGCCGGAACAGCCAGCAACCGGTCACCGGCATCCAAATTTCTCTCGGCGTCCTGCAGCCCCTCCGGTTTCCTGGCACAGATCACCACACGAGCTCCCTGCTCCAGCGCGACCCTGGCGGTTTCCAACCCGATTCCCCGGCTGGCGCCGGTGATTACAAAAACCCTGTCATTTACCGCGAAATTCAGATGACTCATGAACCACCTCCGTTGTTTCCATGACGGATTTTATCCACCCGATCCGGCTGATTTCTCCGATCTTCCCGGAATCACCGAAAAGGATATGGAGCCTTTTTTCCGGATTTCTTCCGCTTCCGCGGCCACCTTCACCCACCGGTGTTTCAGTTCGTAAAAACCGTGCCACCAGGAATAATCCGGGGCCATCATGGCCGCGCCCATACGTGCGCGGCGGCCTTCATGATGCCAGAGTTCATAAAATTCCCATTCAATCGGTTCGTCAAAATACATTTCCCGGGTGAGCAGACCATCGGCATATAACCCCTCCATGACCGCCTGGGCCGGACGGTAATAGGTTTCATTGTAGAGATGGACCACGGCGTCCAAATTGGCATAATGGTCGTTTTTCCATGTCTCGGAATGGCACTGCAGACAGACCATCCCCATTTTTCGCCGTTCTTCCCGCCAATCCGTTGCCGCCGGGAACGCTTCGAATTCAGAGGGCCGGATGGTCAGGGGCAACTGGGTCTCCCAAGAGAGACGTTCCGTGACATCATGGGTTTTGGCCACGCCCAAGGCGGCAGACATATGGCAGGCCGAGCAGGTCGGAGCCCGAAAATCTCTTCCCGCCATCCACTTGCCATCCTCGGGTGTCCAGTCCCATCGATCCCCTTCCATCTGATAAATTCCACCGTGTTTGCTCTCGGTGTAAATCTCGATCTGGGGATGATCCGGCCCCAAATGGCACTGTCCGCAGGCATCCGGTTTCCGGGCCTCCGCCACCGAATATCGATGCCGGGTATGACAACTGCTGCAACTGCCCTTGGATCCGTCAGGGTTGACACTTCCGATTCCCACGTTGGGCCAGGTTCCGGGGAGAGGCATCCCGTCCGCCAACTCCACCACAGTACCGTGGCAGGCATAACAACCGCTGATCCGTTCCACTTCGTTGTTGACCCCCTGCAGAAGCCATTTATCCACTTTCCACATGATTTCAACGGTATTGGCATGCTTGCTCCGGGCAAATTCAGCCGTCTCTTTCGGATGACACCGTCCGCAGGTCAGGGGTGTTACCACCGTAACCACCGGCGTCGGGCTGTGTTTTCGGTGAGGTTGGTTGGCCAAGATGTCTTTGCCCTCCGGAACCTGGTGACACTGCAGGCAATCCACCTTGACTTTGGCGTGCACGGAGGCTTCCCAGTCCGCCACGATGCCGGGGTTCAGCTTCCGGTGGCAGTCCACGCACGATACCGCGGCCCGGGCGGCTTCCCCTTTCCATGGCGATGCCCCGATCGAAAAGCCCCATCGCCACAGGCTGATGCAAAACAGGATCAGCACAATGATTCCCATGTTGGCGTATGCCATCGCCACAAAAACACGATGCACCCGGGAAGAGCCGACCGAAGCGGGGGTGACCTTGGCAAAGTTCCCCACCGTTTTGACCCGTTCCAGAACCTCGACCCCGTGCGGGGCGGTTTTCATGGCCTCCGTCAGGTCCGTACCTGCCGTGTGCTTTCCGAAATGCCTCCCGTTCTTCCATTTCGGACTGTCGGAAACATCATAGACCTGGCCGTTGTGAACTATATAAGCGGGCGCACCGTCCAGGTCGGTACCGGCGGAAATCCGCTCCGGCGTCCATCCCGCGGTTCCTTCCGCAGGGGGAGCGGCAGAGGATCCCCCACCCCCCCGGCTCATCTTCCGATGCACAACGGTAACCGCCAGAAGGGCGAAGCTCAACAGGATCGCAAAAAGAAGAATCTTGGCCAGCAGAATCCGGCCGAAGGCATTGTTGACGAAATGTTCCAGGCGGTCGATCCGGAACCAGGTCAGATAGATTCCGGTCAGGGTCAGCGTAGTCAGGCAGGAGAGACCCAGCAACCGCTCTCCTTTAGGAATTCCGGTGGTCAGTTGCCGGGGGCCGATGAAAATATGGATGTAGAAAATGGCTCCGATCAAGATAACCGCGGCGAAAAGATGCAGATACCCTACCAGAAAGCGAATGGTCATCTGCACCGGAGAGTTAACCAACTGCGCTTTGGCCAAAAGACTGTCCGGAATGGGATACCGGTAGGCATTCTTGATATACGCGATACCGGCGGTCGTCAAATGCCCGCCCATCTCATCCGCATGACAGATCATGCAGCCTTTTCCGGTACGCTTGGCATACTCCTCGCGGGCATCCGCCGGAAAAGCGGCGAGCCCAACCGACACGCAAACCAGCCATACAACCATTCTGAGTTTCATGGGAAGGTTCCTTTCCAGGCCTTTTAAGACCGGAGGTTGGTTCCGCTGCATCCGCAACGAGGTCGATCTTACTGAAACAGGTGGTGGGATGCAAGCGGTTTGATGATGCCTACGGGGAACCTTCCAAGGAGTTGTACCTCTGTTTCGGGTTTTTGCCTATTCGGCTGTGTAGAGGCAATTGATGGGTCGCCTGCTTGGCAAACGGTGAATTTGCCCGCCGTCTTGGAGGACCGATCCTGCTTTCGGGCGGGTTTTCCTGCCGAGGAACGGGCCGCCTTGTGTCCGTCCGTATCCATCGTGTCCACTGCATCCCGCTTCGGCCATGCGGAGGAACAGCCCGCCGTCCCGGGGCGACCAATCCCGCTTTCTTTGGGAAAAGAACTCGGATGCGGCACTCGCAGACGGATCGGACAGGGGGGTAATCC
>CAZTKB010000294.1:0-4200 GCA_964614125.1 uncultured Desulfobacterales bacterium
CGGCTTGGTTTTTGGTGTTTTTACATGTTCCGGTTTCGGAGGTGGTTCGGCTTTCGGTATCGGGGCCGGATTCGGTTTCACCGGAGAGGCAGGGGGGGGAAGATTCGGAACAGTAGTATCTCTGGCAGCCAAAGTAAGTATGACCGGCCTTTGTTCCGGCTCCGTCACCCTACGTCGGAATGTCTCCCCCCAATTCAGATTCAATAACACCACATGGAACCCGACAGCCAGAGCGGCTGCAACCCATAAGCGTTTCACGATCCGGATTCGGCCTCCGCCTGGAGGGAAATCCGTTGGAGCCCGGCCAGACGGATGCGGTCCAAAGCCCGGTAGATATCGGCATAGGAGACAGCTTTATCCGCGAAAAGCTGAACTCCTTTTTCGGAATTCCCCCCGCTGATCGCTATCAGTCGGGCCGTCAATTGGTCCATCGAAACAGGTTCACGGTCCAAAAAAATACTGCCATCCTCCCGGATGGTCACGGAAACCGTCTGCTCCTGGTCGATTTCGGCCGTTTCAGATACCGGCAAGGCCACCGGAAGACTTCGATGAACCGCCATCGAGAGCATGGCATATATAAAAAAGGCCAGAACCAGAAATACGACATCCATCAAAGGCAGCATTTCGATCCGGGCTTTTTTCTTCAGGTTCATCCGGACTTTCATTCCGAATTCCCCTTTGAAATACACGTCTTGGGACAGGTCAGCTTTTCATACACGATCTCCAGACTGGTTGCGTACCGCTCGATGTTCAGCACGGCACTCTCGATCCGTGAATTGAAATAATTATAAGGAAATACCGAAAAAATAGCTATCATCAGCCCGGCCGCGGTTGTGACCAGTGCTTCCGCCAGCCCGGAAGTGATCATTCTCGGATTGTCGATTCCGGAATTGCCGATCGCATCAAAAGACCCGATCACCCCCGTGACGGTTCCCAGGATTCCCAGCAAGGGACTAACAGTAATCATGGTATCGATAATATTCATATATTTTTGCATTTTTCGGACTTCATCGGCCGCCAGCGATTCCATGGCCCGCGACATGGAAAATTCCCGGTGCAAAATTCCGGTAACCAGGATCCGTATGATATAATCCTTGGAATTTCGGGTCTTCATCCGAACGGCCTCCCAATCTCCGACCCGGCACAAATCCAACACATCATTGATCAACGTCTGGTTATGACGCATATCGATCCGCACCCAGAAAATACATCGTTCGATGATGACGGTCAAAACCACGATCGAGCAGGCCAAAAGCGGGTACATAACCGGTCCCCCGCTGACAAATATTTCATACATACGCTAGGTTTCCCTATGGTGACACGGGTGATTGTAATAATGACAAACCGGTTTTATCCGTCAGGTAGTCCTGACAGATACCAACGAACAGTGCATCCAGGGCATGCCGAATCACGTGTGGCAATTCACGGGTGGATGACAACTCCGGAACCCGTTCCACGGGTTTTCCGGAAATGGCGGAAGCCACCCCGGCGCACCATTTTTCAAACATCCGAAGATCGGGCACCAGACCGGCCTCGAATGCATCGCTCACGGAAAAAGCGGCGGCCAAAAATCCCGCATAGGCGCGGTCTTCCAGTACCTGCTCAAAAGCATAAGACATTTCATCAGCCCGGCAACCCGTTTGACGCTCTATCTGTTCAAAAAGAGAGCGGATATCCACCCTCCGCTCTTCCAGCCGATGGAGCATGTCGCGCCCGGTTTTGAGACCGTTTTGCTGGAGAATGGACTCCCGAACCCCTGCCTCCACAGCCCGGGCGATCAGTTCCCCCAGCTTGCTATGCCCCCCGCTGTTGTCAGCGGAGGGCCCATGGCCCTGAACCACAATGATGTTGTCCGTTCCAGTTCCAGTTGCCTGGTGCCGTATCCCGCTGTAACTGCTCCGGATATCCAAATCCTGCAGACAGGCGGTCTTGGCTTCCGTGGCGGTGATGAGCGCCCGACTCATGCATCGGGGGGTCAAAAACCGGTTACTGATCAGCAGAATATTGATCGTTCCGGGTTCCTCGAAGTCCCCCGTATCCCGGCCGCTTCGCTGGGCATTGTGCCGGACACCTGCCGTAACCAAGGCTGACACCCGCATGTCTCCGTGCTGACGGGTTTGCACGGACAGATGATCCATATCTGCTCCGGTAAATAAAAACCCGGTCTGATCCGGTCGCTTACCCAGAATCATGGGTATATCAGCCTGCAACCTTGGCAGGTCGTCGCCATGCCCGATCGCCCAGAAATCCAACGGTGCATAGTGATTTCCCACAGATCGGATTCCATTCCGCCAGCCTTCCAACGTGGACAGGATCGTCATGGGACGATCGAAATCCACGACCAGTGTTTTATGGTCAAAGCCCATGTACGGAACCCGCATTACGCGGCAAGCGGTAATACTTTCCTGATCGACCCGGATGTCCCGGAGAACGGCCGGAGCGCCGGCCGATGGTTTCGACAGTTCGAGACCACTGGTTATCCTGCCGGGAGAGCATCCCAGCAGAATAACGAGCACAACCAGAGCTGACAGTCGCGTGTTTTTTTTCATCCGGACACCGAATTAATAAACAAACGAAACGCCGACCAGAAAATTGGTTTTGGGTGATGGATAATAAGCCCGTTCCACCGGGAATCCACCCAGAACACCATATTCGGAATATTCTTCGTTGAAAATATTGTTGACGATCAGATAGGCGGACAGTTTTTTCCAGGCATAATCCAGACGGGCATTGCAGACTACAAATTCATCCTGCCGATCGAATTCATTGCCAAAATCGCTTTCGAAATACCGGCGGCCGACATACGTCCCATTGATACCCAGGCTGAAGCCGTATTCCAGGTTGATTCTGGCTTCCAAACCGGCCTTGTGATTCGGAACCCCCGGGATTTCATTCCCGGAAAACCGCCCGTCCAGAATCTCGGTATCCAAATACGTGTAATTTCCGGTGATGGACAACCGATCGAATTGGCGTGTCAGCGTCAGCCCGAGGCCATCCCTGCGGCTTTTGGCATCCAAATTCGTATTGATGAAAATTTCCGGATTATAAAATATTTCATTCTTCGTGTCGATTCGGAAAAGATTCACTGATCCAAAAAGGACAGGTGTGAAATAATGGCGCACCCCGATCCCGATATCATCGGAAGTCTGAGGTTGCAGATCGGTATTGATAGTATTGGTAAAAAAGCTGAACAGCTCGTCCATGACCGGATACCGAAAGCTTTTGGAATAGTTTACAAACACATTGGAGCGATTCCCATACCGGTAATTCACCCCGGTGGTGTACAAGCTCTCGTCCATGACCGTCGATTCCGGATCCGACGGTGTAAACTCATACTCAGCCCGATCCTGGCGGATTCCTCCGGAAACACTGAACCGCTCGGTGACATTCAATTCATCATGGATATAGCCGGCCAGATTCTTTTTTTCCAGGGAAAAGACACCAATATCCGGTTCCCCGAAAAACACCAGGTTGTTGGTTATATCTTCCGTAGTCCGATAGAAATCAGCACCGGCCAGAAAGTTATTTTTCATGCCGGCCAGGGGTTTCCGGATCACTGCCCGGGGAGACAGTCCGACGGTATGAATACGGGCATCTCCCTCAAAATCACCGGCTGCGAAATGAGAATAGGAAAAGACGGATCGATTTCGGTACGACATATCCAGCCGCAGCAGGCTGTCGCCCAGGATCGAAAGCTCCGGCCCGGCGGAAATATAGGTGTCTTCCGTATTGGCAAAATCATAGGGATACAAACTGTCCGTCCGGGACGCCCCTCCTTCCAGGTCGCTTTCTTTCAGGGACCCGGGCAGGCCGGTCTTGTCCGTGTGATATCCGGCATCCAGGTTGATGCTGAATTTTTCTCCCAGGTAGTACGCGAAATTGCCTCCCAAGTCTCTGGCCACCCCCCCGCTGTTGTCCCGGTATCCGTCAGAGCCCTGATAGCCGCCGGAAATGGCATAGGAGCTGTTTTTTCGGGAACCGCTGGCCGAAACACCGGCGCCAAACGTGTTGTAGCTGCCGGCTCGAACATCGACACCGACTTCCGTCCGGTCCCCTTTTTTCGTGATGATGTTGATCACACCTCCAGCCGCGTTGTCGCCATACAAGGTGCTCCCCCGCCCTCCGTGAATAATCTCGATCCGTTCGATCCGGCCGAGAGGGATTAAGGCCCAGTCGGTTCCGCTCAAATCCGCCTGGTTG
>CAZTKB010000295.1:0-4195 GCA_964614125.1 uncultured Desulfobacterales bacterium
GTGCCGGAGGTCGGAATCGAACCGACATGCCCTTGCGGGCGGAGGATTTTGAGTCCTCTGCGTCTACCAGTTTCACCACTCCGGCATGGGGTGGGCTTGCAGAATGTACCCAGCCATATATGAAAATTGACTGGAATTGTCAATACTCAAGCTGCAAATTGGCTGAAAAACATCTCTCCATGGATCGCTTTGGGTCAGCGGGGCGTTTGCCCGCTCAGGCAAGCCCGAATTGCGGACGTGGATATGGCGCCTTCCCGGAGGATCACGGGCGGATCACAGGTGACATCCACCACGGTGGAGCCGAACCCGCCTTGCAGCCTACCGGCATCCAGGACCATATCCACGGATTCGACCAGTTGCGGATCCAGGTCGGAGACCGATGAACAGCCGGGCTGTCCGGAGATGTTGGCGCTGGTGCCGGTGATGGGTCCATTGACGGCCGAAACGAGGTCTCGCGCTGTCGGATGCAGGGGAAGCCGCACGCCGATGTTGCCGGTTCCGGCTGTCAACTCGCGAGGTATGTGGGGAGATGCCCGCAGAATCAGGGTCAGTTTTCCGGGCCAGAACGCCTGAATCAGGCGCCGGGCGGAACCCGGGAGCTCAACGGCCAGGCGGTCCAAGTCAGTGATCGAGGGGATCAAAATCAGTACCGGCTTGTCATCCGGCCGTTTCTTGATGGCAAAAACCCGTTGGATGGCCTGGGGATCCGTCGCATCCGCCCCCAATCCATACAGGCCTGTCGTGGGAAAACAGACGACCCCCCGGTTCCGGATAAGGCCGGCCGCTTGGCGGATGGCATCCGGAGTCGGGGGAGTGATTTTCGAGCGGCAATCAGGAGTGCAGATAAATCTGTCTGGCCTTTTCTTCAACCTGATCGCTCATTTCACGTTTGAAGGCTTCCAATGCCGCAGCCAGGCGGATGTCGGAAAGGGCCAATATCTGCACGGCGAGTACTCCGGCGTTTTTGGCACCGGATTTTCCGATGGCCATGGTCGCCACCGGGACTCCGGGCGGCATCTGGGCGGTTGAAAGCAGGGAATCCCACCCCTTCAAACAGGACGAGTCAATCGGTACACCGATCACCGGGATCGTGGTGTGGGCGGCCATTACTCCGGCCAGATGTGCGGCATGCCCCGCGCCGGCGATGATGATTTTCATGCCGCGTTTGCTGGCGTTGGATGCGAACAACATGGCGCGCTCCGGGCTTCGATGGGCCGAGGCGATGGTCATCTCGAATGAGACCCCGAATTTCCTCAGGATTTTGGCCGCTTCTTCCATGACCGGCAGATCGGAGTCGCTTCCCATCACGATCCCTACGTGAACCGGGGTTTCCAGCCGTTTCATCGCCCGGTGTCCGATATCTTTCCGATAATGGGCATTTTCCCACGAAATCATGGATACCGCCTTGTAGGCTGTGGCGATGGCGTCCCGGATCGTATCACCCATGGCGGTCACCCCCAGGACCCGGCCGCCGTTGGTGACAACCTGGTTGTCTTTCAGGGTGGTTCCCGCGTGAAAAACGACCGCGTTTTTGCACTTTTTCAGTTTGGACAGCCCCTTGATGGGGGATCCTTTGGCATAGGATCCCGGGTACCCACCCGCGGCCATCACCACACAAACGGCGGCCCGATCATCCTGGATCAGGGTGTGCTCGTGTAGGCGGCCTTCGGTGGTGGCCAACATGATGGGCACGATATCGTTTTTCAGGCGGACCATCAGCGGCTGGGCTTCCGGATCTCCGAAACGGCAGTTGAATTCCAGGACGTGGATCCGGTCGTTGTCGATCATCAGGCCGGCATAGAGAACCCCTTTGTATGGTCTTCCTTCCTTGGCCATGGCCCGAACCGTCGGGATCATGATGGTATCCATGATCCGCTGGTGGAGGTAGGGATCGATCACCGGGGCCGGAGAATAAGCCCCCATTCCGCCGGTGTTGGGGCCTTCGTCCTGGTCATAGGCGCGCTTGTGATCCTGGGATGTGGGCAGGGCGAGAACGGTCTTTCCGTCGGTGAAGGCCAGAAACGAGGCTTCTTCACCTGTCAGATACTCTTCGATCACCACTTTTTTCCCGGCGTCTCCGAAAGCCATGTCAACCATGATCTGCCGGAGGGCAGCCAATCCTTCTTCCACCGTTTTGCAGATAATGACCCCTTTGCCCGCGGCCAATCCGTCCGCCTTGATTACCACCGGTGGATCCAGTTTTTTGAGATAAGCCGCCGCCTTGTCAAAGCTCGTGAAGGATTTCCCCTGGGCGGTGGCGATATGATATTTGTTCATCAGAGATTTGGCGAAGGATTTGCTGGATTCGAGTTCCACGGCTTTTCTGGATGCGCCGAAAACACGAAGCCCATTTTTTTCAAACAGATCCACAATCCCTTTGGCGAGTGGGCCCTCCGGGCCGACTACTGTCAGATCAATGGATTCTTTTTTGGCTAATGCCAACAGCCCGTCGATATCCTCCGTATCGATGCCGATGCAGGTTGCCAGTTCAGCAATGCCGGCATTTCCTGGAGCACAAAAAATCCGTTCGACCTTCGGGCTCTGGGAGATTTTCCAGACCAGTGCATGTTCTCTGCCTCCACCGCCGATGACCAAAACCTTCATGGGGCTATCCTCCTGGTTACAGTATTACGGATGAGAGAGTTCGGGTTGCGTTTGCCGTAGGGAACCGTTGTTTCCGCGTTGATGCCCTTTCCGTTCCAGGCCCAAACGGATCAACATGTCCAGCAGTTCCGTAAACGATATTCCAGCTGCCCGGGCCGCCTGGGGCAGCAGGCTGGTGGCGGTCATCCCGGGAATGGTGTTGGTTTCCAGTACATAGATATCCCGGCCGGAAAGAATCATGTCCGTCCGGCTGTAGCCCTCGCAAAACAACGCCGTGTGGGCCATTTTCCCATAGGCCTGGGCTTTTTCCGTCAGTCCGTCGTCAATCCGGGCGGGGCAGATCTCCTGGCTGGCACCGGCCGTGTATTTGGCCTGGTAATCGAAAAATTCGAATTGATTGTCCGGGATGATCTCAATGACCGGAAGAGGGGTGGGATCCGCGTTGCCGATCACCCCGACTGTCAGTTCCACTCCTTTGATATAGGCTTCCACCAAAGCCGTGTCATCGTACGACAGCGCTTTTTCAATGGCAGGCAGAATGTCGGAGGGCTTGCGGACGATGGACATGCCGATGCTGGATCCGCCTTTCACTGGTTTGACGACCAGCGGCAACCCGATCCGCCGAATCAGGTTGTTGGGCTCGATGGAATCTGATGTGTGAATGACCAAGTACGGAGGAGTGGGGATCCCGGATTTTTCGTATAATTGTTTGGAGGCCAATTTGTTCATGGCCACGGCGCTTCCCAACACGCCGGATCCCTGATAGGGAATGTCCAAGAGATCGAGCATTCCCTGGATGGTTCCGTCTTCTCCGTAGGGACCGTGGAGAATGATCAGCGCCACATCGATGGAGGAGGCGTCTCCAATCAATTTGGAAAGATCGGTTTGGGGGTCATATCGACGGATATGATATTTCCCCTTGTCCAGGGCTTCATACACCTGGTCGCCGCTTTTCAGGGAAACTTCCCTTTCCGAGGATATTCCCCCGGACAGCAGGGCCACCGTCAGTTTTTTCATGGCAAGGGAGTCCCTCTGGTTCCGGAATGCGTCATGGTTTGATCAATTGTTTTTTGACCAGGTTGAATTCTTCCAGCGTGATCAGGTTGTTTTCCAACATTCTCGCCAGTTCCGTCAGTTCCCGGACGCGCATCGCGGTCGAGTCTTCCAATTGGTGACGCGGAGTTTCCCAGGCTTCCGGCAGGGAATCTCTGGCGGAAAGGGGACTGGTGCCGCCGATTTTCAGAGAGGCAATCCCTCCGAGGAACGTTATTTCCACGGGACGGTGGTGAAACAGGGGAGATTGCAGCATCTCCCGGAGAGTTTTGCCTTCCTGTTTCATTCTCCGGTAGAAATGCCATGCGGATGCCCCCAGAGCGGCAGCGCCTCCAAGGAAAATCCAGGCCATATATTCGACAACGCCGCGGAAAAACAGCACCAGTAACCCCAATCCGGCAATGAGAACCAGATGGAGCACCAGAACCGCATAGGCCATCAGAACACTTTTCAGATGGGATTCCATGGCGGGTTTGTTTTTATCCATCATTTCAGTCCTGCTTATTGGAACCAGCATGGGAACCCAGACGATCCACAA
>CAZTKB010000296.1:0-4191 GCA_964614125.1 uncultured Desulfobacterales bacterium
TCGAACGATGTTCAGATTCAGGCCGTGATCCTCTGTCAGGACATTGCTGCCCACCTTGACCACAACCCGTTTGGCATTGTCAAAATAGCTTTTTCTATCGAGGTTCATCGGCGGTATCCAGGATTTTTACCACCAGAGCCAGCAACTGGTCCAGCCCCTGGCCGGCCATGGCGGATATTTCACAGATCCGTTCCGAAGACAGGGCGTCATGGAAAATCCCCGCCTTGTCCGTTGCCCCGGGAAGATCCATTTTGTTCAATACCACAATCCGGGGTTTATCACATAGCGATGGGTTGTATCGGGCCAGTTCGGAACGAACGGTTTGATAGTCGTGCAGCGGATCTTCGGGTTGTATCTCGGAGATATCAATTAAATGAACCAACAACCGGGTCCGTTCAATATGCCGGAGAAATCGGGTGCCGAGTCCGGCGCCTTGATGGGCTCCTTCGATCAGGCCGGGGATATCGGCGGCGATAAAGGGATCTCCGTTCCGGGGATAAATGACGGCCAGGTTGGGGCTGAGCGTAGTGAAGGGATAGGCGCCGATCCGAGGTTTTGCAGCGGATACAGCAGATAAAAGTGTGGATTTGCCGGCATTGGGCAAACCGATGATGCCGACATCGGCAATCAGCTTAAGAACCAGCCGGATGCGATACGTGTGCCCCGGTTCACCGGGCTGGGAAAAGCGGGGAGTCTGGTGGGTGGAAGTTTTGAAATGGGTGTTTCCTTTGCCGCCCCGCCCTCCTCGGGCCAGAACGTAGATTTCTTCAGAATCCGAAAAATCATGAATCACATCTCCGGTTTCCGCATCCATGACCACGGTTCCGGACGGAATTTCAATGACCAGATCCTGGCCGTCTTTTCCGGTCTTCAGGTTTCCCTGTCCGCTGTCTCCGTTTTCCGCACGGAACTGGTCACGGTGGGTGAAATCATAGAGCGTGCGTTTCCGGGAGGATGTCCGCAAAATGACATCCCCTCCTTTTCCGCCGTTGCCCCCGTCCGGGCCGCCGCGGGGAATGAACTTTTCCCGTCGGAAGCTGACACATCCCGCGCCGCCGTTACCGGAAGCGACCGTAATAACTGCTTCATCGACGAATTTCACTCGGCATAGACACTTACTTTTTTGCGGGACCGGCCATACCGTTCATAGGTGACGGTTCCATCGATCAGCGCAAACAGCGTAAAGTCCTTTCCCAACCCGACATTGTTCCCCGGATGGATTTTGGTACCGACCTGCCGGACCAGAATGCACCCGGCCGTTACGGCTTCACCGCCGTATCGTTTGATTCCCCGGTACTGGGGATTGCTGTCCCGTCCGTTCCGTGAACTGCCGCCTGCTTTCTTGTGTGCCATCTCACTATACTCCCAATTATGATTCCGCCAGGATACTGTCGATCCGGAGGGCCGTATACGGCTGGCGATGCCCAAGCGACCGTTTGTATCCTTTTCGACGTTTGGATTTGAAAACCAGAATTTTCCGGTATTTTCCCTGCTCGACGATTTTGGCCTGCACCGTAACATTTTCCAATTTCGGACGGCCGATCCGGACATTCTCCCCATCCGAAAACATGAGAATCTGATCCAGGACGACGGTATCGCCTTTCTCTCCCGAGAGTTTTTCCACCCGCAGGGTCTCGCCCGGTTCCACCCGGTATTGTTTTCCGCCTGTTGCCACCACAGCGTACATGTTCCTGACCTCCTGTAATAAACCCGATATTGTAGTTTTGAAAACTCTTTATTTTTAGCTTTTTTTCAGGATTTGTCAAGTTTTATATCTTTTCCACCCTTGCGTTCCCGCTGCAGCAGCTGTTTCAATCCCTCCAAGGTCCCCTTCCAGGCCGCATCCTCTCCGACCATGATCGCGACAATAATGGATTTTTCCACACTGACCTCAAAAACGATTTCCTCCGCTCCGATCCGAAAAACGGCCTCGGCCCATCGTTCGGCAGGCAATCCCGAGGATTCACAATCGTAGTCGGTGCGCATTTCACCGGTCATTCGTATTTCGCTCATTGAAATATTGGCTCCTTTGGATGCTTACCCGGCAGATGCCTGGCCTCCAGGAATTCAATGACAGCCGTTTTTTCCAAGTTCCCGGAAACAATCCGGCGCAATTCGTACCATGCGTCATAGCCGTCCGGCAAGGTATTGTAGTAAAATGCTTCCGCCAAGGAAGCGAAAGCATACGGATCCGTCTCCAACTGACAAGCCCGGATGTAACCCTCCACCACTTTCTCCAGAATACCGGCAGACTCATGCAGAACCGACAAATCGTTCAACAGGGATGGATCAGTGGGGTATTGTTCCAAACTTCGAATCAACAAATCCACCAGGCGGGTGTTGCCCTCCAGAAAATATTTCCGGAACAGCAGGTCATTCGGACTTTCCGCATTGGTCTCTTCCAGATAGGCATGCTGGACATGCACCGAGAACGGTATCCGCCCTTCCAGATACCCGACCAGCAATTCCTGGTTCGGACTCTGTACTTCAAAAAAAGGCGCCGAAACCTCCGGACCCGGCTCCGTATCCGGACCGAGCACCGAAACATCCACCCCATCCGGTATCTCTTTCACAAGATCCGTGATCAGCTCCCGGATGGATTCCTCACCCAACCCCCGGTAATGGGGAAAAACAGCTTTTCGATATTTGCTCATACCCAGTTATTCCTACAGCTGTATCGGGATGAAAACAGCTGAACCATCCTCCTCTGACCTCACTGATGGATAAATCAGGGTTGCTTGCGCAACAAATCCCGAATTTCCATCAACAGCTCCTGATCCTTGGTCAGAGGCGGAGGAGCGGCAGCCTGCTCCACCTGTTTTTCCCGCATCAGCCATCCCAAAAACTTCACGATAAAAAAGAACAGGGCCAGTGCGACAACCAAAAAGTTCACGACCTCCCCGATAAACAGCCCGTAGGGAATTTCCTTGGAATTGATGGCAATTTTCCAGCCCAGGTATCCCTGTTCACTGGGCATCAGCAAGCTGACAAAGGGCATGATGATATTCTTGACCAGGGAGTCAATGATTTTTCCAAATGCGGCGCCGATGATCACACCCACCGCCAGGTCGATCACGTTGCCTTTGAACGCAAACTTCTTGAACTCGGCCAGAAGGGAAAAAGCCGCTTTCTTGGGGTCCGGAAACCGGGATGGCTCACCTATACTCATGGAATGTTCTCCTCAAAAAATAATGAGAAAGTCAGCGCCGTCAGATCAGTCCGATCAGCATTCGGGTACCTACCACAAACAACAGAGCCGCAAAAACCTGCCGGAGACGGCCGACCGCCAACCGATGCGCCAGCCGTACTCCCAACGGGGCGGTGAAAACACTGGCAATAACGATACCGGCCAGCGCCGGAAGGCTGACAAAGCCCAAAGACCAGGCGGGAAGCGCGGAGACGTCCCAGCCGTTGACAATATATCCGACCGTTCCCGCAATCGCAATAGGAAAACCGATAGCCGCCGATGTCCCGATAGCGCGATGCAAGGGTATGTTGCACCAAATCATGAACGGCACGGAAAGGGTTCCTCCCCCGATACCGACCAGGCTGGATACAACACCGATGAGACTTCCGGCTGCGAACATCCCGGCTTGTCCGGGGAGGCGCCGGGATGGTTTTGGTTTTTTGTCCAAGAGCATCTGAAGCGCCACATAATATAGAAAGACGACAAAAAAGCCTTTCAGAAAA
The DNA here is from genome assembly GCA_964614125.1 of uncultured Desulfobacterales bacterium. Lineage (GTDB taxonomy): Bacteria > Desulfobacterota > Desulfobacteria > Desulfobacterales > Desulfatirhabdiaceae > UBA4064. The sequence continues at coordinate 3,691 of CAZTKB010000296.1, forward strand.
TCGCTGGACAACCGTGCCGCAATACCGGCCCCCAGCAAGGTTCCCACCACGATCCCCATGGAAATCCGCCGTACCACATCCCAGTGTACCGCTCTCCGGCGGTGATGCGCCAGGAAACTCGATACCGAGGTGAACATGATGCTCGCCATGGACGTACCCAAGGCCACATGCATGATATACGAAGGCTCCATTCCCTGCCAGGAAAGGCAGAATACCACCATGGGAACAATCACCAGGCCGCCTCCGATGCCCAACAGGCCGGCTAGGACTCCCGCGACAGCTCCGGCCCCCAGATACAACAAAAACGTTGTCGTCATACGTTCTTTCCCATTCACCCGAAACAAATCGGTTTATTCTATCGGCGGCGAATACCGAGTTTCTCTCGATGACTTTCCCACGCGAACCCGAACACACCCTCTACCTGAGAAACATATCACCTATTCAGTTTCCATACAAAATTTTCGGGTCAACCGAATTACTTACATTATAATGGCCGGAACG
>CAZTKB010000297.1:0-4189 GCA_964614125.1 uncultured Desulfobacterales bacterium
TCGAGATGTGCACCCAAAAAATACGCCACCAGGTTTTTGTAATCGTATTTCAGGTCTTCGGCGATAAACCGACCAGCTCCTCCTTCCGGAACGAAATACAGGGTTTTCATCAGTCCACGTCTTTTTTCGGCAAGCGGGTCTTGTCCCGACAACAGCATTTGAAGCGTCTGATCCAGTTCCCTGTGATTTTTCACCCAGTATAAACCCTCTGCAAGCCTGAGCCCATAGCCGTTGAACAGATTTCTGCGATGGGTGTACACGATCGGCTTTCCAGTAGCCAAATACTCCAACATCATGGATGACAGATCGGAAACCAGGATATCGCTGGTCATGAACGTATCCTCATAGTCCGGGTTTTCGTCGAAAGCCATGTTTACAGACGCCGCATATTCCGATCGCATCCGCATTTGCCGGTCCATGGGAAGTTCGCCCGTATTGGCAAAGTTCTGAAGACACAGGGGATGCGGCCTGAAGACAAAGTCGACATGTGGATTGTTTTTGCAGAATTCATGAAAATAGTCCCGGTAGTCAAAAAAATGGCAGGTGCCTTCCCAGGTGTTCCACCGGGGAGTCCACAGGATCCGCCTGATATTCTTTTGCTTCCTGCGCTTCCAGACCCGGCCCCGAAATCCGGAGTTTTTCGCCAGGTAGTCAATTTTCGGATGCCCGCTCAGGACGAATTTTTTTTCATTGAACCAGCGCCTCTCGGTAAATTTAGCGATGAAAAGCTCCTGGTTCAGGCCGGATTCCAAATAAAATTTATGAACGTGCCGAAAAAAACCTTCCGGATGCGAAACCGCTGCGATATCTCCCGTTTCCAGCAGGGACCCGTAGGGGATATAGCATATCTTAGCCATCATGGAAACCTGTTCCACGGACCATGCCTGGGCGAGCAGACTGTAGGGGGTCTGAAAAAAAACATAATCCGGCATGAACGATGCCGGATCCAGCCATTTATTCGTGTTCGGATCGTATCCGCTGGTGTAGCGTATGCCACGATTTTTACAGAACTGCGACATACCTCCATCCTTGAATCGCCCCTTTTCAAGCGTCATATGTGTATACGGCAGCGTGATGACAAGCGGCGAAAAAAAAGGATCCTCTGCCATGAATTCATAAACCGTTCCGAACATGCTCCACACCGCGGGTTCGTGGCATATGAACAGGACAGTGACAGGTGTGCCTTGGAAACACTTTTGCATGGCACGGGTTCTGAAGGCCGCGTCCTGTAGCGTCATGATCCGAATATCCTGCCGCTCGATCCAGGCGAGGACCGGCTTCAAAACCGTTTTTCCGGTTCCAAAGAGAAACCTTTTGAAATTTTCCCGGATCACCCGGCCAACAGAGTTCACATGATCTCCTTCTTTAGCCTGGTGCCTTTTTTACTCATGGGAGAGACCTTGGGGAAGTGATCAGAAATTCGTTCAACCTGTCTACAACAAATTCGGCTTCCCGTTCGATCATGACAGGGCTGATCGGAAGACTCAGAACTTCGTTTTGGATTTTTTCGGTTAACGGGTAGCTGTTTTTTCCCAATTCGGGATAGGCTTTTTGTCTGTGCGGTGGGACCGGATAGTGGATAAGCGTTTCAATACCTTTTTCGAGAAGATAGTCCCGTAACCGGTCGCGGTTGGTTGTCCGTATGACGAACAGGTGAAACACATGACTTTCCCAGTCGGCCACTTCCGGCAAAACGATTCTGTCGTTTTGGATATTCTCCCGGTAGTAACGGGCCATCCGCCGTCTGCTATCGTTGTCGGCATCGAGCGTTTTCAGTTTCTCTCTCAGGAAAGCGGCCTGGAGTTCATCCAGCCGGCTGTTGACGCCCTTGTACCGGTTGATGTATTTGACTTCCGACCCGTAATTGCGAAGATACCGGATCGTCTCGGCCAAGTTATCGTCATCGGTCGTCACGGCTCCGCCGTCGCCAAGCGCCCCCAGGTTTTTCCCTGGATAAAAACTGAATCCTGCAGCATCCCCTAGGGATCCGGCCATCCTTCCCTGATAACGCGCCCCGTGGGCTTGAGCCGCATCCTCGATTACCTTCAGCCCGTACCGGCCGGCGATCATATTGACTGCGTTCATTTCCGCTGTCCGACCGTAAAGATGAACGGTGATAATCGCCCGGGTGCGGGCGGTGACAGCTTCTTCGATCCGGCCGGGGTCAATATTGTAGGTGGCGATATCCGGTTCTACCGGCACGGGATTCAGCCGATTCCACGAAACCGCCAGCATGGTAGCGATGAAAGTGTTGGCCGGGACGATCACTTCGTCTCCATCCTGCATGAGTCCTGTTACCCGGTATGCTTGGAAGATCAGCGAGAGCGCGTCCAGGCCGCTGGCCACGCCGATACAATGCTGTGTCCCACAGTAAGCGGCAAACTCCCTTTCGAATGCGGCTACTTCCTGTCCCAGGACAAACCGCCCGCTTTCCATCACCCGGTCAAATGCCCTTTCCAGTTCACTGTGGTGGCGCCTGTTGATGGCTTTCAGGTCAAGAAACCGAATTGCGCGTGAACCTGAACCGGCCAGTTCGGACATCACGTCTTCGAATGAAACTGCAACCGGGCTATATCGTAGAAAATCCGACTGTCGTGTTACTACCCTGGCACTTGCGGTCTGCGCCGACAAGGCGACAAGATAACGTTCCGGGTCCTGCAGTAAGAACGGGTCTTTGGCATCGATACAGGCAGGTGTCTTGATGATCTTGGCTTTCTGCAGAAATATGCGCCATCCCTCCTCCAACGGCCTGCCACCCGAACCCGTATTCCCGGGTTCAGGTATTATCATTCGCCGGATGCCGGGAAGTTGACACGATGCAATGCAGACAGGTAGGTTCCGGCTGTGCAGGCGCTCGCGCAGACAAACGGCCGTGCCATGGCCTGGTGCATTCGGCAGGAGCAAATCATACAATATATCGCTGTCCCAGACAATGTCAGCGGTCATACCCCTCCATGAATGCGAGGCTTTTTTTGGTTAAAACTCATCCGAATCTGCTGCAAGCCTCCGGAAATCCGCATAATCGCGGATATAATCTGCTTCGTCGTAAGGTTCGGATGCCAGGACCAGGCAGATGCCGCCCGAGGAAAAATTTTCCAACTCCCGCCATATCATGGTGGGGATATACAATCCATGATATGCCCGGTCCAGGTGAATCGTTTTTTTCCTGCACCCGTCGTCCAGAATGACATCGAATGCGCCCATCACCGAGACGATGAGTTGTTGCAGCGCGTGATGCGCGTGCCCCCCCCGGCTTGCACCGCCCGGCACATCGTAAAGGTAGTACACCCGTTTGACCGAAAAGGGTATGTGTTTTCCGCCGTAGATCGGTGTCAGGGAACCTTTCCGCTCGCTGATACGGGGCAGATCGATGCGGATGCAGTCATCAACAGAGGCCTTCATGGCAACCGATTCATCCGTCTGAATGTGTCATAATCCCGGATATAATCCGTTTCGTCATAGGGATGGGAGGCCATCACCAGCGCTACGGAGTTAGTGGAAAAATGCTGCATCCGCCGCCAAATCATGTTTGGAACGTACAGGCCGTAATAAGCTCTGATCAGTCTGACTGTTTTTTGAGAGATTCCGTCGTCCAGAAAGACATCGAATCTGCCGGACAAGGCAACGATGACCTCGTGAAGACGGTGATAAGCATGGCTCCCGCGCGATTCGCCTCCGGGAACATCATATATCCAGTAAACCCGGGAAATCGAAAAAGGGATATGACGCGCCGGCTCGATAAATGTCAAGTTCCCCCGGTCATCCGGTATTTTGGGAAACTGAATAATAGCGGCGTCATGGATCGATCGGGAATGTATTATGCCGGTAGCCAGGTTGTTGGTCGTCATGAGCGTCATAACCTGTGATTCATGGCAGGATGTCGGGTTCAATCCGCTGTCCCTATCCGTTCAGGGGTATCATTGCGCCGGACATTACCGGCCTGTTTTCTGATTGCGCTTTCCTCTGGAACACTTTTAGTGCCTGGTAGGTCTCCAGTCCAATATAGTATTCCGTCCATGGTTTCCAGTCCCTGTTAATGGGATATCCTCTTGTCATTTCAATTATATGGGTACGATCTCCGGAATGTTTCCGGTAATCAGGCAACCGATTCAGATCCGTTTCCGAAAGGGTTTCGATGAGTTCGTTTCTCCTGGCTCGATTGACACGGGTGGGATGGTTCGAACTGATG
>CAZTKB010000298.1:0-4188 GCA_964614125.1 uncultured Desulfobacterales bacterium
AAAACCCTGCCGGCGGCACCTTCGGCTACAAATTCAGCCCGACCATGGAAGCCTTGCTGGGAGTCGCCGCCATCGCGACCGGAAAGGCCGTGACATTGAAATACAACTACTTTCAGCATATCACCTATACCGGCAAGCGCTCTCCATTTTTCATCCACCTGAAATACGGTGCCGATAAAAATGGAAAAATTCAGGCCATGGAAAGCCAATGGGTAGTTGATCACGGCCCCTATTCCGAATTCGGCGATCTGTTGACCCTGCGGGGAGCTCAGTTTATCGGAGCCGGTTACGGTATCCCCCATATCCGTGGACTGGGAAAAACCGTCTGTACCAATCATGCGTGGGGCTCGGCTTTCCGGGCGTATGGATCTCCCCAGAGTTTTCTGGCCTCCGAAAGCCTGATGGATGATTTGGCCGCCAAACTGGGCATCGATCCTCTGGAACTTCGGTACCAAAATGTTTACCGTCCCGGTGACACCACGCCAAACGGCCAGACCCCGGACTCTTACAGCCTGTCCATCATGATCGAGCAACTGCGCCCTCTCTACCGGAAGGCCCTGGAAAAAGCCAAATTGGAATCGACAACGGAAAAAAAGAAGGGAGTCGGTGTTTCCATCGGCATCTATGGGTGCGGGCTGGATGGGCCGGACAGTTCCGAGATCAGTGTCGAACTGACTCCGGATGGGGTAACCCTTTTTACGTCCTGGGAAGACCATGGGCAGGGCGCGGACATTGGGGCACTTGGAACATGCCATCAAGCACTAAGGCCGCTGGGTATCGCTCCGGACCGGATTAAGCTGGTGATGAATGACATGGCAACCGTACCCAACAGCGGTCCATCCGGAGGAAGCCGACAGCAGGTCGTTACCGGGAACGCCATTAAAAACGGATGCGAGATGCTGCTGCACGCCATGCGGAAACCGGATGGGACATACCGGACCTATGAGGAAATGACAGCCGAGAACATTCCAATGAAATATTCCGGAAAATGGACAGCCTCCATGTGTACCCCCTGTGATGAAAATGGCCAGGGAGCGCCCTTCTCTGCATACATGTACGGTGTCTTCATGGCGGAAGTAACCGTGGACACCACCAATGGAAAAACCCTGGTGGACAAATTCACGGCATTCGCCGATGTCGGAACCATCAACAACCGCCTGGCCGTCGACGGTCAGATGTACGGCGGTATCGCCCAAGGTATCGGCCTTGCTCTCTCCGAAGACTTTGAAGATCTGAAAAAACATACGAACCTGATTGCCTGCGGCTTTCCGTACATCCAGGACATCCCGGACGCATTGGAACTTCATTACGTGGAATCTCCACGGGAACATGGACCTTTCGGGGCGTCCGGGGTGGGAGAATTACCGTTGACGTCTTCCCATGTGGCTGTGGTCAATGCCATTGCACAGGCTACCGGAGTACGGATCACTCATCTACCCGCTCTCCCGGCCAAAGTGCTGGAAGGATTGAAAGCCAGGCAATAGCAGAAAACCCGAACCAGGCCGGGGGTCACCCGGCCTGGTGAATTGGCTGTGGATATTATACATATCGGGTACCTGTGGTGTACGGACGGTTTGCCACTATACGGTATGAAGTAGCCAAATCCGATGCCTGAATTTTGTGTAAGGCCGACCAAAAAGAAGAAACGGTGCAGCGATGGATCAACAGGAACTTCGGGCTATCGAAAACCGCTGCATCCAGGAAGAACCTCCGGAATGTGTTGCCGCATGCCCGATTCATGTGGATGCCAGAACATTTATCGGTCATGTATCGCGGGGAGCCTGGAATGACGGTTGGAGGATATTACAGAAAACGATGCCCTTCCCCGGAATTCTGGGCCGAATTTGTGACGCGCCCTGCCGGTTGCGCTGCAAGCGGAAAGAAGTTGGACAGGCCATCGAAATCGGTTTGCTGGAACAGACATGTGTGCAAACCGATGCACCGGTCATGCGTCTTTCGGTGCTGCGAAGAAAACCAAAACTCGTTGCCGTAATCGGCAGCGACCTGGACAGCCTGACAGTAGCCTGGGATCTGGCCAGAAAAGGCTGGCAGGTGATGATTTTCGAAATCGGATCCAGGTGGGGTGGGCGGCTGAGGTCCATTCCGGAAACGATTTTGCCAATTCATGTAATAGAAAACGAAATCGGAATGCTGGCCAGGCTGGAAGTATCGATGGAAAAGACGGCCCCGGGGTATGTTGACTTACCGGCATCCCTCATCGGATCATCGGCCGATATCGTTTATGTCGGCCTTGACAGCACAGAATGGATCGGCCCCGTTTCGGAAACGATCAGCAGCCACCGCATTCCGGTACTCTCCCTTATCGACGTTTCCAGAGACGGCCACACCCCCCATCCGATCTTCGGTCATATCGGGCAACTTTCCGAACTGTGCCGGTCAGACCCGGATAATCTCTCACCTGTTTTTCGAGCGGCCAAAGGCAGATGGGCCGCGACCACCATCGACCGCTTTCTGCAGCAGGTATCCATCTCCGCAGGCCGGGAAAGGGAAGGCCCGTTTCAGACACGCCTGTTCACCGCCACCACGGGTATTGCCCCCTCTTCTGCTGTGGTTCCCGGTAGCTCCGATGGCCGATACAGCCCGGAAGAAGCGATGGCGGAAGCCGGGCGGTGCCTCCAGTGCGAGTGCCTGGAATGTGTCAATAAATGCTCCTATCTCAAGCATTTCGGTTCCTACCCCAAAAAATACGCTCGGGAAATATACAACAACGCATCGATTGTCATGGGAGCCCGTCCGGCAAACCGGATGATCAACTCCTGTAGCCTGTGCGGTCTCTGCGAGGCTGTCTGCCCGGAGGGTTTCGCCATGCAGACTATCTGCCTGGAGGCGAGACGTGACATGGTAAAGCGGGGTAAAATGCCCCCTTCGGCACATGAATTCGCTCTTCAGGACATGAAATTCAGCAACAGCCCCCACTTTGCCATGGCCCGGCATGAACCGGGAAAAGAGTCCAGTTCCTGGGTTTTTTTCCCGGGATGCCAGTTATGCGCAACTTCTCCGGAACTGGTTCCGCAAGTCTATGCCTATCTCCGGCAGACGTTATCCGGCGGGGTCGGTCTCATCTTGGGATGCTGCAGTGCCCCCGCATACTGGGCCGGCCGGGAAGAGTTGTTTCAAACGGAATTTTCACTGTTTCACAAAAACTGGACCCTTCTGGGACGCCCGCGGTTGATTTTGGCCTGTTCCTCCTGTTTTCAGATGACCGCGGTACATCTTCCGGAAGCCGTGACAGTGTCATTGCCACAACTACTGGAAACAGGCGGTGTTCCACCGAATCCGGATCCCCTGCCCCCGAAACACCGTCTGGCCATCCATGACCCCTGCGCCACACGAAACCAGCCGGAAATCCGAAAAAGTGTCCGCCGACTTCTCAAACGGATGCGCGTGGATATCGTGGAACTTCATACGGAAGAGAGGTTGGTGGAATGCTGCGGGTTTGGGGGCCTGATGCAGAATGCCAATCCAAACCTGGCTAAAACCGTCGTCAACCGTCTTGCCGAAAAGTCTCCGGCGGACTATGTGACCTATTGCGCGGTCTGCCGCGATAACGTGGCGGCAACCGGCAAACGGGTATGCCATCTGCTCGATCTGGTGTTTCCAGACCCCGAACGGCCGGATCCCTTATCGCGTCCGCGAACGGGCTGGTCCCAACGGCGGGAAAACCGGAGCCGTCTGAAGGACAGGCTGTTGAGAGAATGGTGGCAGGAAAGGGCTTCACCCATGAAGACCTCCAGCCGGATCCGGCTTATCGTTCCGCCGGAAGTCGAACAAGTACTGGAAAACCGCCGGATCCTGAAATCGGACATCGAGGCCGTCATCGCTCATGTTCAGGCTGGCGGAGAATGTCTCACTCACCCGCATACCGGCCGTTTCATGGCAACCCATCAGCCGTTTACGGTCACATTCTGGGTGGAATATTCCATGTCCCAAGGCGAGTACCTCATTCACAATGCCTACTGTCACCGTATGGAAGTGACCGGAAAGGGGCGGTTATGAATGGAGACTACAGTCGGCCGGAAGACCTGATTTGGGTATGCCACCGATGCCGGGTCAACCTGGTGGTGGGACCCGCTACCCTGACCTATATGGGCAATCGTCTGACCGCCGATCTGGCGCAATGTCCCCAATGCGGCCTGGTTCTGATTTCCGAAGAACTGGCTTTGGGGA
>CAZTKB010000299.1:0-4186 GCA_964614125.1 uncultured Desulfobacterales bacterium
ATACGCCCATGGTGTTGGAAGAGGGTCAGGGTGAGGGAGAGCCAGGACCACCAATCCTTTCCCTCCCCACTGGTGGGGGAGGGTCAGGGTGGGGGGGGTGGAAATACACCAAAACCGGCACTTGACTTTTCCTTCATTTTGTCGAATATCTTGCCTAAGCATTCACGATTTCCCAATCCCAAGCGAAAAATCGAATTCCGGCGGATCATTCCGCGTGGCAATGCTTTCCCGAACATCCTGATCCACCAACCCACTTCATGGAGGAGGAATTCATGCACAGCACGCGCACAAGAGCCATTCTGTTGTTTCTGCTGGCACTGACCTTCGGGGTGCTGATTTTCGGCGGATACCTCATCAACAAAGAAAAACCCCCCATTCCCCAGGTGATCGCCGATACCGCCGGCAACCCGGTCTTCACCTCCGAAGATATCCTGGCAGGCCAGAATTTCTATTTCTCCCGCGGGGGACAACATATCGGCACCATTTGGGGGCACGGCAGCTATCTGGCTCCGGACTGGTCGGCCGATTATCTGCACCGCATGGGATTGTACCTGGCCGCACGCCTCCACGGCCTGCCACCGGAAAAGGCCGCTTTTTTTTCCCAGGAAGAATTCGACGGGCTCCCGGCACCGGACAGAGCCCGGCTGACAGCCCTGGTAACCGAGGAAATCAAGACCAACCGATACGATCCCGCGACCGGTACCCTGACTTGGACCGACTACCAGGTGGAGGCCTTTCATGCCCTCAACACTTATTATTCCCACCTGTTCATCAGCGGCAACGAGTCGATGGGATTGCAATCCGACATTGTACAGACACCGGAGCAGGGTTTCGGGCTGACCAGTTTTTTCGCCTGGCTGGCCTGGGCAGCCGGTACCTTGCGGCCGGACGCCGACTACACCTACACCAGCAACTGGCCCTATGACCCACTGGTTGGGAACCTTCCCATCCCCGGAACCGTCATCTGGTCCATTGTCAGCGTGATCCTGCTGATTCTCGGAATTGCGGCCGCCCTGTTCTTCTATCTCCGATACATTCGGGAAGACAGCTATGAGCCGGATCTGGTCCTGGATTTTGCCGAGCCGCAACCCACGCCCAGCCAGAAAGCCACCCTGGCCTATTTTCTGGTGGCCATTTTGCTTTTGATCGTACAGATTGGCCTGGGTGCGGTCACCGCGCACTATACGGTCGAAGGAACCTATTTCTTCGGCATACCGATCGGCCACATTCTGCCCTATGCCGTCTCTCGTACCTGGCACCTGCAGTTGGCCGTTTTTTTTATCGCCACCTGTTTCCTGGCGGCCGGTCTCTTCATCGGTCCGTTCGTTGGCCAGGAACCCAAGGGGCAGAAATTTCTGGTTGTCTCCCTTTTTGCCGCCGTCGTCCTGGTGGTGTTGGGCTCTCTCAGCGGTGCGTGGCTGTCCATTTCCGGATTCCTGGATGAACACAGCTTTTACCTGGGCCACCAGGGATATGAGTTTATCGAGTTGGGACGGGTGTGGCAGCTTCTGCTCATCGCCGGCATGTTGATCTGGCTGGCTTTGGTGCTGCGATCGATTCTCCCGGCCCTGAAACAGGAAGAAGACAGCGGCGGCCTGACTCACATGCTGCTCTACAGTTCCATCAGCATACCCCTCTTTTACATGGCAGGCCTGCTGTACGGAAAAGGCAGCCACATCTCCAACGCCGAATACTGGCGGTGGTGGGTGGTCCATCTGTGGGTGGAAGGATTTTTCGAGGTCTTCGCCACCGTGGTGATGGCGTTTCTGTTGTCCCATATCGGCGCGGTCAGCAAGAAATTCGCCCTGACCACCATCTATTTCACGGTATTTCTGTATCTGGGCAGCGGCGTCATCGGGACCTTTCACCATCTGTACTGGAGTGGCAGCCCCACACCGATCATCGCCCTGGGTGCTGTCTTTTCAGCTCTGGAAGTGGTCCCCCTGACCCTTTTGGGCTTCGAGATTGTCCACAACCTGCGGGTCATCCGGCAGGGAGGGCACGCCTATGCTTACAAATGGCCGGTCTATTTCTTCATCTCCGTGGCCTTCTGGAACCTGGTCGGAGCCGGAATTTTCGGCTTTCTCATCAACCCGCCCATCGTTTTGTATTATGCCCAGGGCATCAACACCACACCGATCCATTCCCACACCGCACTCTTCGGCGTATACGGGCTGCTGGCGATCTCGCTGCTGCTGTTTTCCGTTCGTCACATCATTACCAGGGAATCATGGTCGGACGGTCTGTTGAAGTGGAGTTTCTGGGGACTGAACGGCGGGTTGGCCTCCATGGCGGTGTTCAGCCTGATTCCTTCGGGATTTTACCAGTTCTGGTACGCGGTGAAATACGGTCTGTGGTATGCCCGGAGCCCGGAAATCGCCTCCGGCCCGGTGATCCGTGCGCTGAGTTGGGCCCGCATGGTGCCGGACATTATTTTCGCCGTTGGGGCGATCGCTTTGTTTCTGTTTCTGGTACGCGGGATCCGGATGTCTTTTTTCCGGAAATAGCGCCGCCAAGTAACTATATCCTCTTAATCTTTTACAAGATAATACCATTGCTGAAGGAGGGGAAATGTGCTAGCGTGCCCCTAACCATCAGTTCAGGAATAGTTACCAATACAGGAACACACCATGACTCCATCAGAAAGCCCGGCATCCGTCAAGGTACCGGTGGCGGGCAGGCACGTGGATTTAGCTCTGAAACAGTTGCGTACACACGGTGGAAGGTTTCGTAGGCATTTGGCGGCATCGGGGGGCGCGGAAACCGCCTCCCTTCAGGATCCCCTGTCCCGTCATCTACAGGCCCCCGCAACTCTGGAAGACACCGGGCTGTCGGTTTCCTATCTCACCGACCTGGTCCTGAAACACATCACCCTGCTCGGCCGGTTCATGGTCCAGGATGTAGCGGACCGGATTCTGCTGCCCGTCCCCCTGGTCAACAAGATTCTCGAAAGCATCAAAAAAGACCGCCTGGTGGAAGTGACTTCCGGTACGACCTATTCCACGACCACCTACCATTACCGCATCACGGATCAGGGAATCAACCGCGGAGCCGAGCTGATGAACCTGTGCCGCTATGCGGGCCCGGCGCCGGTGAGCCTGGACGCCTACCGCGAGGTGGTAACGGCCCAGACCATTAGAAAAATCGCTGTGGAGGAGGAGACGGTACGAAAAGCCTTCTCCCATCTGATTCTGACGGAAGATCTGCTGCACCGCCTGGGGCCTGCCATCGGGTCGGCCCGAACCATGTTCCTCTACGGCCCTCCAGGCAACGGGAAAACCGCCATTGCGGAAAGTATCCGAGAAATAATCAACCAGCCGATATACCTCCCTCACGCCCTCATGGTCGGAGGCCAGATCATTCTGATTTACGATCCGGTTACGCACACACGCGCGGAAGGCGATCCCGCCCTGCCGAATCCGGACCTCCGGTGGGTGAGGGTCCGACGTCCGACGGTCATTACGGGAGGGGAACTTACCCTCAGGAACCAGGACCTGGATTTCAATCCCATTTCCAAGTACTATGAGGCCTCCCTTCAGATGAAGGCCAACAACGGGGTTTTTATCGCCGACGATTTCGGCCGGCAGCAGATCGAACCCCAGCGCTTTCTGAACCGCTGGATCGTACCGCTTGACCGCAACGTGGATTACATGACCCTGCACACCGGCATGAAATTCGAGATCCCCTTTGACATGCTGGTGGTATTTGCCACGAATATCGAGCCGAACAAGCTGGTGGAAGAGGCATTTTTACGCCGGATTCCCTATAAAATCCGGGTCGAGCACCCGTCTGAGGAAATTTTCGAGGCGATATTCCGAATGGTCTGCCATAGTAATGGAATTGATTTTCAAAAGGAGATTTTTGAATACTTACTTCGGAATTACTACCGGAAGCTGCGGATTAACCTGAATGCCTGCCACCCCAGAGACCTGATCGGCCATATCATCGACAGTGCATTCTATCACAGGCAGGAGCCGCGGTTGACCCGCGAAACTATCGATATGGCATGGCATAATTATTTCGTGGATTGAAAGGGTTTTTGAAAAATCGCGGCAGGGTCACATCCGCCCGCCGGTTCGGAATCCGCCGCCGCCGAAGCCACCTCCTTTGCTGAATCCCCCGCCGCCCCCGAACCCCCCACCGGTCCGAGGGCCGGAGCCCCAGTCAAACGGGGACAGCCCCCCGC
>CAZTKB010000300.1:0-4162 GCA_964614125.1 uncultured Desulfobacterales bacterium
TAGGTCGCCTCGGGACGGCGGGCTAAAAAACCGTTTGCCAATTCGGGAAGCAGGGGGGTTTCCCGCTTTTTCTCCCCCCCACCCTGACCCTCCCCCACCAGGGGGGAGGGAATAACTGGAGGCCCTGGCTCTCCCCCACCCCGACCCTCCCCCACCAGGGGGGAGGGAAGAACTGGAGGCCCTGGCTCTCCCCCACCAGTGGGGAGGGAAAAGTTTATGGTCCTGAGCCCTCCTCTACCCAAAACGATGTTTACCTCCCCGTATTGACAACCCCTTATCTCCATACTATAGTGCCGATTAACCTATACCGGCCGACCGGACCCTCTCTCCTTCATTCTGTCCGGACCGCCGGATTCGTCGACGGCGGCCGCCTATTTCCCGCGGCGGAACATCCGGCTGCCGAAACCGCCGCGATACCATCACCGAAGATCAGGAAAGGAATCCAATCGATGTCCGAGAATGTCATGGAAATCAAAGACGATCGTTTCGAAGAAGAAGTGCTGCAATCCAGCAAGCCGGTTTTGGTGGACTTCTGGGCCCCGTGGTGCGGGCCGTGTCGAGCCATTGCGCCGGTGGTCGAAGAACTGGCGGCCAAATTCGGTGACCAGGTGAAGTTTGCCAAATGCAACGTGGACGACAGTCCGGTCACCCCGCAGAAATATGGCATCCGCTCCATTCCGACACTGATCTTCTTTAAAAACGGTCAGGTCGCGGACCAGGTGGTCGGAGTCGTCGCGAAAGCCAAGCTGGAAGATATGATCCAATCGGTGGTCGCCAAATAGCCACCTGCCGCCCTTCACATCATCTCCAATTCGGCTTCGGACGGCCGGAATCCACCGGGGGGAAGTTTGTCATGAGATATGCGTTGCTCGTAACGATGACATTGTTTCTGTTTTTCAATTCCTGTGGCTTTTTTCAGCCAAGGGAGGAAAAATCGGCACAGGAACTCGTTGCGGATGGAATGACGGCCTATGAAAATAAAAAATATCGAACGTCCATCGAAGCCTTTCAGAAGCTGAGGGACTGGTATCCATTCAGCAAATACGCCATTCTGGCGGAACTGAAAATCGCCGACGCCTACTTCTGGCTGGGGGAATATCCGGAAGCGATCGCCGCATATGAATCTTTTGAATCCCTGCATCCCCGGAATGAAGCGACCCCCTATGTCATCTATCAGTTGGGGATGAGCTATATCAACCAGATGGAAACCATTGACCGGGATCAGTACTCCGCCCGAAAAGCCGTCGAAACGTTCAACCGCCTCAAACGATTGTTTCCCAACGATCCCCATACGCTGAAAGCGGACGGGATGATCCTGCAGGCAACCAAAAACATGGTCGCCCACGAATTCCACATCGCGGAATATTATTTCCGGGAAAAGCAATATTCCGCCGCTCTGCTCCGGTTCAGGTCCATCATCGCGGACTATCCGGACGTCGGCCTGCATCAGAAGGCGTTGGATTATATCCCGCGGTGTGAAGCCAAAATCGCGGAGCAGGAGTCAAAAAAGGGGTAACAGCCGGATCATGGAAAATCTGTTCAGCATATTTCTGAATTCGGTATTTATCGGCAATATCCTGCTGGCATATTTCCTGGGCATGTGCTCGTTTCTGGCCGTATCCAACAACATGGATACCGCCTTTGGCCTGGGAGTGGCCGTGACATTCGTTTTGACCATCACCGCTCCGGCCAACTGGCTGCTGTATCAGTTTCTGCTGGCACCCGGCGCACTGTCCTGGGCCGGATTGCCCGGAGTAGATCTGAGTTTTCTCAAATTCATCTCCTTCATTGCCCTGATCGCCGCCATCGTTCAGGCGACGGAGATGATCATTGACCGCTACGCCCCGGTGCTATACGCAGCCTTGGGCGTCTTCCTTCCCCTTATCGCGGTCAACTGCGCCATCCTGGGGGTATCCCTGTTCATGGTGGAGCGCCAATACACCCTGGTGGAAACCATCGTGTACGGATTCGGTTCCGGCATCGGTTGGCTGTTGGCCATCGTGGCCATGGCCGCCATACGGAACAAATTGAAATACGCCGATGTTCCCAAAGGCCTGGAAGGTTTCGGAATCACCATGATCTCCACAGGGTTGATGGCCATGGCGTTCATGATTTTCTCCGGAATCATCCTGTAGGGACACTCCCATGCTGTATGTCATCAGCGTTTCCGTTTTCACTTCCGTCATCCTTTCCCTGGTTGCGGTTCTCGTCGCGATTCAGTCCCGGATGGCCGCGGGCGGCACCAAAACCGTAACCATCAATGACGATGCGGACAATCCTCTCACCACGACCGCGGGAAAGAATCTGTTATCCGTCCTTGTGGATCAGGGGGTTCTCTTGCCCTCCGCCTGCGGCGGTAAGGGTACCTGCGGAAAATGCAAATGCCGCGTGGACCACGGCGCCGGCCCCGTGCTTCCCACCGAACTGGTGCATCTGAGCCGTTCGGAACAAAAAGAACACGTACGGCTGGCCTGCCAGGTAAAAGTCAAGGAAGATATCTGGATTCAAGTGCCTCCGGAAATCTTCAGCATCCGGAAATACCACGCCACAGTCGTATCCAATGACAACGTGGCCTCCTTTATCAAGGAACTGGTCCTCCGGCTGGATCCGGATGAGGATCTGGAATTCATCGCCGGCGCTTACATGCAGATCGACATTCCGGAATACCAGGTATCTTTTTCCGATTTTCAGATCTCGGAGCGGTACCGAAGCGTGTGGGATCGGTTTCAGTTTTTCCGCCTGAAGGCTGCCGGTGACGAGGCCGTGTTCCGGGCCTATTCCCTGGCCAACCCGCCCGCCGAAACACAACTTCTTCGGTTCACGGTTCGTATCGCGACACCTCCGCCCGGAAAACCGGATATTCCGCCCGGTGTCGGGTCATCCTTTATTTTCAGTCTGAAGCCGGGAGATCGGGTCAGCTTAAGCGGTCCCTACGGGGATTTTTTCGTCAAGGATACGGATCGGGAGATGTGTTTCATCGGAGGCGGTGCCGGCATGGCTCCCATGCGGTGCCACATCTTCCACCAGCTTTTGGAAGTGGGCACCACGCGGAAAATCACTTTCTGGTACGGTGCACGTTCCCTGCAGGAGTTGTTTTACCACGAGGAATTTCTGGATCTGGAAAAACGGTTCCCCAATTTTTCCTACCACGTGGCCTTGTCCGAGCCGCAGCCGGAGGACAACTGGACCGGTTTGGTCGGTTTCATTCACCAGTGTGCGCTGGACAACTATCTGGACAAACACCCGGATCCGGCCGAAATCGAATACTATCTCTGCGGTCCGCCCATGATGATCCAGGCCGTCAACCGGATGCTGTACGACCTGGGGGTGGAAAAGGACATGATCGCCTTCGACGATTTCGGGTAAAGCGCGGCAGAATTCCGGCACATCGCCCTAACAAGTCGATCCATCAGGCTCCACCGCGTCGCTGAAATCCATTTGGACCAACACGTCGCTTCCTCCGGTCATGGAAACTTTGGCGTTTGGATACCGCTTTTTGAAAACCCGGATCATGGCGGCGTTCTCCCGCAACACCGAGGCGGAAAAGCCGGTATATTGGTTTTCTTTGGCGATTTCCTCCAGCATTTTCAGCATGAACGTACAGATGCCCTGCCCGTGGAAATCCTCCCGCACCACAAATGCCACCTCTGCCCGATGGGGCTCTTCCTCGGCATAGGAGCAGATCGCCATGATCTCCCGGCTGCCCCCCTTCTGGGTGAAGCCGATCATGGTCATATTCTTCCGGTAGTCCACGCTGGCCCACTGCCTTTGCACGACTTCGTGGGAGAATATCTTGATCTTGTAGAAAAACCGGCGGTAAATCGTTTCTTCCCGGAGAGAATAGAAGAAATTCCGGTAGGAAAATTCGTCCGACGGCAGCAAGGGGCGAAACTCGATCACCTTTCCGTTCCGGAGGGTCATGGTCTTGCGGTACCCTTCCAGGAACAGCAGGTCTTCCTGGGACGGCGGCAGCTGGTCGGCAAAGATATAATGGTGCGTTTTGGCAATGTCGATCAGCTCTTCGCGGAACTTGGGGTGGGCCACCTGGGCCAGTTCCATCACCCGCTGGTAGATACTCTTCCCTTTCAATTCGGCGATCCCGTATTCCGTCACGACAAAATTCACGCCCCCACGGGTTGTGGCGACACCGGCCCCCTCATTC
>CAZTKB010000301.1:0-4155 GCA_964614125.1 uncultured Desulfobacterales bacterium
CGCGTTCAAAACAATTCTTGACAAAACGGGAGACAGTTATGTACAAGGCTTTAAAAAATTAAATACGGTTCATTTCATATAAAAGGTTTTATCTGCTGATCTCGGTTCCCGTCTCACCGGCGCCTGCCCATTTTCTGGAACGGAGGAATTGATGGAATTCAGTTGGATGAATCTGGCCATTCTGTTGTTTCTGGCGGCTGGAACCCTGTTGGGTGCGCTTCCGTTGATCGCCTCCCGACTGTTGGCTCCCCGCAGCCGGGCCGGCGACTTGGATCTTCCGTATGAATGCGGTATGCCTCCTCATGGTCCGGCGCGTGTCCGGTTCGGTATCTCCTATTATTTTTACGCCCTGTTGTTTCTCGCCTTCGATGTAGACATTCTTTACTTGTTACCGGTTTCCGCCTGGTATTCCCACAGCCCGGGGTGGACCATTTTCTGGGAATTTCTCATTTTCATCGGCATCCTGGTTCTGGCGGTCGTGTATTTTCAGCGCAAAGGAGTGTTTACGTGGCCACGGAAAATCCACCTCTGAAATCCGATCCCGACCGGATCGATCCACCTCGTGTCCGGATCCAGCCGGTTCAACAGGTGTTGGATCTGTGCCGGGCGATGTCGTTCTGGCCCATGACATTCGGATTGGCCTGTTGCGCCATTGAAATGATGGCGGTGGGTATGGCTCGGTTTGATATCGCCCGGTTCGGTGCCGAAGCCTTTCGTCCTTCTCCCCGCCAATCCGATCTGTTGATCGTCGCCGGAACGGTTTCGCGGAAAATGGCCCCTTCCGTTGTCCGGTTGTACGAGCAAATGCCGGCTCCCAAATGGGTGATGGCTCTCGGAAATTGCGCCATTTCCGGCGGGCCTTTCCGGTTTGAGGGCCAATATGGAATTGTCGAGGGCGTAGACCGGCTGATACCCGTGGATGTTTATGTCCCGGGATGTCCTCCACGGCCGGAAGGCCTTCTGGAGGGATTGTTTGCGCTGCAAAAGCAACTGACCGGCCGCAGGTTCTGGCCCGTACCCCGGCAGGGAATGGTTTGATGAAACCGGTACTGGAAAAAGGCACGGACGATCTCTCCGGGATTCAGGCCTGGCGCTGTTTTGTCGGTGGGTATGCGGACACCGGGGTCGAGATCGACATGTCTCTGGAGGTGCAGGATCTGCCGGATGCGGCCGGAATCCTGTTGGAACGCGGATATTTTCTGGAAGATATCGCGGGTGTGGATGTCCGCGAGGGGATCCTTCTCGTGTATCATTTCGACCGGTATGAAGCGTCTCGACGGGTCGTTCTTCGGGTCGTCGTTTCCCATGACGCCCCGGTCGTCCCGACGTTGACCGGCATTTTCAGTGGAGCCGACTGGCATGAACGGGAATGCTTCGATTTCTTCGGGGTGGTTTTCGATGGACACCCCAACCTGAAACCCCTGCTCCTTCCCGACGATCTCCAGCAACATCCCCTGATCAAGGAAAGCAACAGACAGTCATTATTCACGTTGTTTTCGCTCGACCGGAACGTGGATAACGAAAAGAGGCCGCGGGCGGACGGAGAAACCGCCCGAATTGCAAGGAGCCCGGAATGAGTACCTATGCCATTATCCAGAACCTGGACCGGTGTATCGGATGCCTGAGTTGTGAGGTGTATTGCCGGGAAAACAAGCAACTTCCGGAAGGCCCCCGGTTGTGCCAGATCGTGATGCTGGGCCCCAGAACGGTACGGGGACTCCCTCGGGAGACCTTCGTGTACATGGGATGTTTCCATTGCGAAAAACCGGCCTGTGTCGCGGCCTGCCCCACACGAGCCATGCAAAAGCGTGAGAGTGACGGAATCGTGTATGTGGACCCGGAGTTGTGCGTAGGCTGCAAGGCCTGCGTGGTGGCATGCCCGTGGGGCGCGGTTCAGTGGGATCATCGGACGGAAACGGTGGTGAAGTGCGATCTGTGCAAAGATCGGATGGATCAGGGCTTGAAGCCGGTGTGTGTAACGGTCTGTACGACGCAATGCCTGCGCCTGAACCAGATCGAACCGGCCGCAGAAGATGTGTAGCTGGGTTCGGGAGGAGAGCAAATGCCGGATAATGAGATTGTCTGCGCGGAACCGGAAGTGGATTTTGTGGTACTGGACCGGATCATCCAGGAAGAATTCGGCGGCGTTCGGGAAAAAATGATCATGATGATGCAGGCGATCCAGCGGTACTACCATTTTCTTCCGGAACCGGCCCTGATCTATCTGGGACAGGTTCTGGGGGTTCCTCTCACCCGGATTTACGAGGTCGCCACCTTCTACGCGTCTTTTTCCCTGGTGCCCAAGGGAAAACATATCCTCCATATCTGTACCGGCACCGCCTGTCATTTGAAAGGCAGCGGCGGCATGGTCCGGCATGTGGCCGGCAAGCTGGGCATCGAACCGGGTATGACCACCCCGGACAAAGCCGTTACCATCGAAACGGTCAACTGCCTGGGAGCTTGTGCCGTGGCACCGGTGGTGGTGATGGACGATACCTATCACCCCAAGGCGACTGTCGGCCTGTTGAACGAATTGATCGAAACCATCCAGTCCGAATAAACAGCGGAGAAATCATGGCGATGGAAACCGACACCGCATCGGAAAAAATTCCGGCGTCCCGGCTGGAAAGCCCGGAGGCGTTTTCCCGGTACCGTCAGAGCCTCATCGACGGGATGGATCCACAGACACCTCGGATTTTGGTTTGCTGCGGAACCGGATGCAAAGCGATCGGCAGTCTGGACTTGCTGGCCTCCATGAAAGTCGCGGTCGCCCGATTGGGAGCGGATGTCCGGGTGATGCCGGAAGTCAAACGGACCGGTTGCCACGGATTCTGCTCCCGGGGCCCCCTGATGACATTTGTACCGGGGAATCTGTTTTACCAGCGGGTTCGGCCGGAGGACGCGGAAGAAATCGTCCAGCGCACCGTGTTGGGCGGCGAGGTCATATCCCGGTTGTTGTACAAACCCCAAGACTCCCGGAAGACCATCGAACGGGCCGATGACATCCCGTTTTTTGCCAGGCAAACCAAGCAGGTGCTCAAACGGGTCGGTAAGATAGACCCTTTCGACATTGAAGATGCGATCGCCAACGGCGCCTATGAAGGATTGGCCCGTGTGTTGACCGGAATGACTCCGGCGGAGGTGACCGAAGAGATCAAGACTTCCAAACTGCGGGGGCGGGGAGGGGCCGGGTTTCCGACGGGACTGAAATGGGAATCGTGCGCGCGCCAACCCGGACGTCATTACGTGATCTGCAACGGGGACGAGGGGGACCCGGGGGCGTTTATGGACGCCTCGGTCATGGAAGGTGATCCGCATGCCGTGCTGGAAGGTATGGCCATCGCAGCCTACGCCATCGGGTCCGACCGCGGTTTTCTCTATGTTCGCATGGAGTACCCACTCGCCGTTCAGACCTTATCGACCGCCATCCGGCAGGCGGAAGACCGGGGCCTGTTGGGAAAAAACATTCTGGGTACGGACTTCAGCTTCCGGGTTTCGGTATCGACCGGGGCCGGTGCGTTTGTGTGTGGAGAGTCCTCGGCCCTGATGTCGTCTTTGGAAGGAAAGGTGGGAAGGCCCCGGGCCAAGTACATCCGCTCCACGGAAAAAGGGTTCCGGGATAGTCCCTCCAACCTGAACAACGTGGAAACCTATGCCAACATCCCGGATATCATACTGAACGGCGGAGAATGGTTCGCAAAAATGGGGACTGAGCGGTCGGCCGGAACCAAGGTCTTTTCTTTGACTGGAAATGTCAACAACGTCGGCCTGGTGGAAGTTCCGATGGGCACCTCTCTACGGGAAATCGTGTTCGAGATCGGCGGAGGAATTCCCAACCGCAAACAGCTCAAGGCGGTGCAGACAGGGGGGCCGTCAGGTGGTTGCATCCCGATTCCGGGCCGCTTTATCGATATCAACGTGGGATTCGGCAAGCTGGCGGAAATCGGGTCCATGATGGGTTCCGGCGGAATGATCGTCATGGATGAAAATACCTGTATGGTAGAGGTTTCCCGGTATTTCATCAATTTTCTGGTGGAAGAGTCCTGCGGGCAATGCACTCCCTGCCGGGAGGGGTTGACCCGAATGCGGGAAATCCTGACCCGCATCACCGAGGGTCAGGGCCGGGAGGGGGACATTGAACTCCTGGAGGAGATT
>CAZTKB010000302.1:0-4149 GCA_964614125.1 uncultured Desulfobacterales bacterium
CGGTCCGGCGGTTGCCACCATTTTCGTACAGGGCCAGCCTTCCAATTCCCGCATCGTCCAAAGCCCGGAACATGAGACAGCAAGATCCGTGGTCAGGCACAGGTATGGATGTAATATCGTCAGGTAGACAGCATGGACAACTTACCAATAACAGGGAGGATATGATGACAAAGTCCCAGCGCGCCGTTGACAATGCAAAGCAGACTCTGGACCTGGAAACCGAATTTCACTGGAATGGAACCCATTTCCGCATCGGGCGGGTCCTTCGTAAGGCTCGAAAAGAAGCAGGACTGACTCAGGAAGAGGTTGCCAGACGGCTGCAAACCAGAAAGTCCGCAATTTCCCGAATTGAAAATCATGCAGAGGACATTCGTATTTCCACCCTTCAGAAATTTGCCGAGGCCACCGGAAAGCGATTAACACTGCATTTTGTCTGATACGATCGATTACCGCCGCTACCGGCCTCCGTCTCAAGCGACCAGCCGGATGCGGCCCGATCCGTCGTCAGCTTTTTCCAGGCAGATACGCATTGGAATTTCTTCAGCCAGTCGACGGACATGGGAAACGATGCCCACTGTCTTGCCATTTACCCGTAGTTTTTTTAATGCAGACAATACCCTGTACAAGGTTTCTTCATCCAAGGATCCGAAACCTTCGTCCAAGAATAGGGTTTCAATTTTTCGGTTTCGGGCTGCCATGTCAGACAGGCCAAGCGCCAAAGAAAGGCTGACCAAAAAGGATTCTCCCCCGGAAAGCGTCTGAATGCCACGAGGAGATGAGGTTCCTTTGCTGTTCTGATCCTCCAATCCTATGCCGGGTTCCATCCGAACCAGCGTATAGCGGTTATTACTTAGAACCTTCCAATGCCGGTTCGATTCTTCCAGGAGTCGTTCAAGCAAAAGCCTTTGTATTCGCTGTTCCGGTCCTCCCTGTGCGGTCAGCAGGCGCTCCTCTGCCACCGCGTCCGCCATCCGTTTTTCCTGTGCCTCAAGAGCCTGGAGCAATTCCCTGTATTCCCGTTGCGTCTGTTTCGCCCGTTCCAAAAAGGTCTTACCGTCGGATATCTCCTGAAGGAGTTCATTTCGATGCTTCTCTTCATCGAAAATTTTCCGGCGGATTTGACCCAAGTCATCCTTGAAATTCTTGCCGAGTTCAAAAATCCCAATCCATTCATGCAGAGAAGTGATTGTTTTTTCCACATCCGCCATTCGCTTCGGCAACCCCGGCACATCCGTGAAAACTTCCAGAGCATTTTGCATATCATGCAACGAGGAAAAACCGGAGCCAACAGCCAGCTCCTTCAATTCATTTTCCGATTGTTCGACTTTTCGGCAGGTTTCCTCCCGTTCTTTCTGGACCTGATTCAACGCGTTACGATCTGATTCGACCAACCTGTCGATTTCCTGGATCTTTGCCATCACGTCCGCTTCTTCCTCTTGGAGCATATTCAGGCTATTTCCCATTTCTTCTCGATGGCGGATGGGATCCCCTTCCTGATATTTCGTTGCGTATTGTTCCTGAAAGGCACGCATGTCCCGCTGAAGATTTTCAGCCTGGGATGAGAGCCGAACTATCTCCTCTCCGAGACGTTGTAGAATTACGGAAACACTTTGCATAGCGGCTTGGAGACGGCGGAGCTCCTCCCGGGACGCTTCCAGTTCCCGTGACTTCCCCTGGAACCGGTCCCTTCTCTCCCGGTACATTGAAAGAACAATATCTTCCTTGCCAGGCTCCAGGGGGTCGACATGAAATTGTTTCATATATCGGGATAATTCCCGGTACAAAGAACTCTCGAGATTTTCTGATTCCTCTAACTCCCGCTCGAGATCCAAGAGCTTTTGAATGGCTGTTTGGTAATCTTCTTGAAGGGAATTCCGGTGTTCTGAGGAAACCGTAAAACCGGACCGTTTGCGTTCCAGCCTTCTTTCCGTGAGCCGGGTTGTCCAACGCATCCACCAGGCGGATCGAAGCCTGGATCCCGCTTCCCGGATGTCATTCCGAATATTTCGTGAATAGTCCCGGATGGAATTCAAATCGCCTGGCTCCCAGGAAACACCGATATTCAGACAGTTATCCCTCCATTTGCGTTCCAATTCATCCAATTCCTGAACCCGATCATGAAGAACCAGAATCCTTTTCCGGCACGGTGCAAGTTCCTTTTCCAAGGAGCTCATTGTCTCCTCTTTTTCCCGAATCCATTGATTCAATCCGGTGAAATCCATTTCTCCGGTTTCAACGAACGGATGGTGGGTGGATCCGCACAACGGGCAAGGTGTATCGTGGTGCAATATGTCCCGGCGTTCCGGTGTGAAGCGTAGAACGTTGTCCCGAAACCGAATTTGTCCCTTTGTGCCTTGAAGGGCTTCTCTTTCTTTTTCAACGGCGTTTTCCAAATTGGTTTTTCGAATCACGACATCCTGTAACTCCTGCCGGATTCGGGATATGGTGGCATATTTCCGTCCGATTCGGTGGAGTTCCCGGCACATCGCCAGAGATTTTCTCCCCACATCGATCTGTTTTTTCAGTTCCGGTTCCGATTCGTTTCCCAATGACTCGGCCAGGCGAATCTTTCGGTTCTTAACGGATGCCTCGATTTGATCCAACCGTGCTTTTTTCCGTTCCCATGCGGAATCCACCCGACGAAACCCAGCCTCCACCTGTCGAGTTGACTTTCTCTGCTTCTCCAAGGAGCGGAGAAGCTCTCCACGGTTGGTCCGTAAAGAGTCCAGTTGATGAACCACATTTTCCATTTGTGGAAAAACCGCCTCCAAGTCACGATCACTTCCACCAGATTCGATCCATTTTTCCAGTTCGGAAATTCGGCCCATCAGGATATCCGCCTGCCGCCGGTCATTCGAGTCTTTACCGGCAATTTCTTTCTTTTCCCTTTCCAAAGTTTCCAGGCGGAAGACCGTATCCCGGAAAAGGCTCTCCCTTTTGGCTATTTCCTTTTGTATGGAGACGGCTTCTCGAATTACGGCATCCCCGTCAGCCAACCGTGCCTGAATATGACTCAATTCCTCTCGAATTCGGGTATGCCGTCTATCCAAGGCATCCTTATGTTCCAGATGAGATTGATATCTCGATTCCATTTCCTGCTGTTGACCCCTCAGTACCTCCGCTCTTTCCTGGTGGAACTGATATGCCTGCAGGGAGTTTCGAAGCGATTCAACTGATCCGACTTGCTTGATCCGTTGGTTTTCCTTGCGGATATCCTCCAGATTCGCTTCGGCTGTGGCCAAGGCATCCCGGGCTTCTTTCTCAGAAAAAGGAGCCTGTTCCATCTGGATCCGGTTGGATTCCCGGTCACGGAGTTCCGTCAGGTTCCGTTCATTCTCACGAAAAGCCGCTTCGGCCTGGTCCAATGATATCGCGGCTTCTTCCAGAACGTTTCGACTGGGCATGGAGAATCCCGCGATCTCTTCTTGAATACGCTGGTATCGGTCCGTTTCCTTTTCGGCTCGACTCCGTATAGAATCTCGAATTTCCTGGACTAGTTCCGGTCCGACGATCTCTTGAAGAATTTCCGCACGCTCATTTTCCAAGGCATGAAGAAAGGCCGAAAACTGGTTCTGCGCCAAAAGAATCGATCGGCAGAAGCGTTTGAAATCGAGACCGGTTAAATCCGCGACACGATTTCGAACGGAAACCAAGTTTTCCTCCAACAGTGTTTTTCCGCCGTTTAAGGAATACAATTCCATCCGACCCTGTCCTGGATCCAACGTTGTTTCCCCTGCAATCCAGCAGCTCATATAACGATGATCGGAAACGGAAAACCATACTTCCGCCCGGGATTCCTCTTCGGGAAAACTTCTTGCCGCCGCATAACCGTTTGGCAAGCGCGGGGTCGAACCGTAAAGTCCCAACGTCACTGCATCGAGAATGGAAGTTTTGCCCGAACCGTTGGGCCCCACTATCGCAAACAGGCCTGTTTCAGACAAGGGGGACTGATCCAGGCGAATCTCCCATTCCCCTCGCAACGAATTGATATTCTTGAATCTAACTCCTAGAATTTTCATGGAATACCTCTCATCACCCCGGAAAACCATGGGTAATACCGACAAATCGGCACCGACCAATTAAGAATCTAATCCGGCCGGATCGGTGCCTGTCAATTTCTATACCCTAAGGGTTTGAGAATTGTCCAGC
>CAZTKB010000303.1:0-4148 GCA_964614125.1 uncultured Desulfobacterales bacterium
CAGGTTCACCAATTATTTCCCTCCCCCCTGGTGGGGGAGGGCAGGGTGGGGGGGATAAAAGCGGGTCAAACCGACCGCAGGGTCTCCCGCCTGGCACTTATGGGCATGGCGAAAAGCTGTCAGGTAACCCGGTAGAGTACGGCGCAGCTTGCCCGTGGAACCGGTCAATCCCCTTGATGGAAAAGAATCGGGTGTTGTCAATGAGAAAGAATCTTGCTCAAAAACAGGCGGGTTCGATCGCTTTTCGGGTTGGTAAAAAATTCGGAGGGTGTGGCTTTTTCGATGATTTGTCCCTGGTCCATAAAGATGATATGACTGGCGACTTCCCGGGCGAACCCCATTTCATGCGTGACGACTACCATGGTCATCCCCTCATGGGCCAGGTTTCGCATGACATCCAACACTTCGTTGATCATTTCCGGATCCAGTGCGGAAGTCGGTTCGTCAAACAGCATTACTTTTGGCCGCATGGCCAGTCCACGAGCGATGGCCACCCGTTGCTGCTGACCGCCGGAGAGCTGTACCGGGTAGGCGGCCGCCTTATCCCGGATCCCTACCTTTTCGAGGATGCCCAAGGCCAGTTCTTCGGCCTCCGAGCGGTTCATTTTTCGCACCTTGATCGGGGCCAGGGTGACATTTTCCAGAACGGTCATGTGGGGATAGAGATTGAATTGCTGAAACACAAAACCGATTTCCGCCCGAAGGCGGGTGATATTGGTCTTTCGGTCATGCACCGGCATGTTGTCAACCACAATGCGCCCGGAGGCAATGGGTTCCAGTCGGTTGATACAGCGGATCAGGGTGCTTTTACCCGATCCGCTGGGACCGCATATGACGGCGACTTTTCCGGAATCGACCTCGAGATCGATATCCTTGAGAACGTGAAGTTTGCCGAACCACTTGTTGACCTGATGAAACTGGATCATGAGAGTCTCCGTGTTCTGTTTCTGGAGTATCCTCGAAAATATCCTCTATTCTATCTCATCAGGTTGGGCAAAAAAAGAATTATCTGCGGAAAGACGACCAGAACGATCACGCAGAACAGATATGCCGGAAAAAACCAGGCCACTCCTTTGAATACCACATCCAGCGTGACATCTTTGGACATGCCGGCGACAACAAAGGCCGTGGCTCCCACAGGCGGGGTGATTGCGCCCAGTGTGGTAATGACGGTCACTACCACGCCGAACCAGATGGGATCGTATCCCAACTGGTCGGCAACCGGAAAGAAAATGGGTACGGTCACCAGTAACAGGGCCAATGCGTCCATCACCATACCGCCAATGACATAAATAAGAAAAATGATGGCCATCACCACCATGCCGGAGACCGGCAGGCTGATCACCCAGTCGGCGATATCGTACGGGATCCGGGTGACGGCCAGAAACCGCCCGAAAATGACGGCACCGGTGATAATGAATACCACCATACATGATACCCGAAGGGTGTCGTTTATGGCCGAGACGAATCCGTTCCAAGTCAGTCCTTTCTGGATTATACCGATGAGTATCGCCAGAAAGGACCCCGCTGCCCCGGCCTCCGAAGGTGTGAACAGTCCAAAGGACAACCCCAGCATGACCAGCAGAAACAACACGGCCATTTCTACAGCACCGGAAAGGGACTTGAATTTTTCCAACCAGGTGAAGCCCGGTCCCACCGGTCCCCATTCCGGGTGAAACCGGCAGATCAACCAGATGGTCGCCATCAGCATCGCGGTCAGCACGATACCGGCACCGAACCCGCCATAAAACAATTTCACAATGGATTGTTCCGTCGAAAGACCGATAACAATCAAAACGACACTGGGGGGAATGACCACTCCCAGGGTGGAACCGCTGGCAATGGTGCCGGTGCTGAGCCGGTTGTCGTAGCGGTAGTGTTTCATCTGTGGAAGGGCCACTGCCGACATGGTCGCCGCAGTGGCGGCATTGGACCCGCAGATGGCTGAAAATGCGGAACAGGCCAGAATCGTCGACATGGCCAGTCCTCCGCGGATGTGTCCCACCCAGCGGTAGGCGGCACGGTAGAGTTTTTCGTTGACGCCGGAATAAAAAGCGATTTGGCCCATGAAAATGAAAAGCGGTATGACGGTCAATCCATACTGGGAGAATGTGGTCCAAACTACGGATCCGACCATGTTGATACCGGCATTCCAGGATACAACCGTCGAAAATCCGATGAATCCGACGATACCCATCGCAAATCCGACGGGTGTGCCCAGGACAAACATCATCAGCAATAGGGCCACGATTCCGGTAAGTCCGATGAAAGTCAGGCTCATGATCCTCTTTTCGGCTGTGGATGCAGATTCTGCAGCATGTCTTGGAACAGGACCAGAGACAGAACCAGGCATCCGAACGCGGTGCAATAAATAAAAGGGTAATAGATGATCTGCAGCGTTTCGGAAAGCTCTCCGGTGTGCCGGAGCACCGAGGCTCGTTCGGCGGCTTGCCATGCGACCACCAGGAAAAACAGGAAACAGAACAGATTGTTCAGGAACCCGGAGGTTTGTTGCAACCGCCGGGGAAAGGCCATGACTAGAACGTCGACCGCAATATGGCCTTTTCTCATTTGGGTATAGCCCAGGGAAAAGGCGGCCAAAACCGCGCTCAGATATCCCGTCAGCTCCACGGCGCCGGTGATCGGGCCCCATACCAGCCGAAGCAGGATATTGCCGCAGGTCAGGGCGATCATGCCTACCAGGCAGATTCCGGCCACGGCTGTGAGCCATCGGTTGATCAACAGGGAAATTCGGTTCAGCAGGTTCATATCGCTATTTTCCGAAATTGGTATGAAAGCAGGGTGATGGGAGCCATTACTATTTGGTGTGTTTCTGAATCAACACACGAATGTCTTCCAGAATCGCTGCGGCCGGCAACCCCTTGGCCGTTGCATCTGCCACCCATTTGTCGGTGATCGGCTGCAGTCGTTTATCCCATTCCGCCTTTTCCGCGGCCGGCAGGTCGATCACTTCCACCTGGTAGGTCTGTTTGGACCATTCCATCGCGGCTTTTACATGATTGTCCATGTAATTTCCGGTCCATTCCGCCTGTTCCACCATCATATCATCCATCACCTTCTGAACATCCGCCGGAAGAGCGGCCCAGACATCCTGGTTCATCACCACGGCGAAGGGATAAATGGATGTTTCCACCATGGTGACATACCGGCACAGTTCCGCAAACTTAAAATCTTTCATGGCTTCCAGGGAGGAAATCAAGCCTTTGACCACTCCTTTTTGTAATGCCTCCGGAGTGGCGGGCATGGGCATCCCTACGGGGTTGGCACCCCAGGCCTTCAGAAATTCGGCGGCACCACCCGAAGCCCGCAGGTCCACGCCCTGGATGTCGGCCAGGTTCCGGATGGGCTTTTGCGACATGATGTTGGCCGGGGCTGTGGTGAACATGGTCAGCACCTTGACTTTCGCGAATTCTTCCGGCAGGTATTTTCGATACAGGTCCAAGAGCACCAGGCTGCCCACCCGGGCGTCCGGGATCCCCAGGTTCAGGCTGAGTACGTTGGTCAGAATGAACCGGCCCGGCTGGTAGGCCATGCAGAGATTGCCGATGCTGGCTTGCCCGGCGATAACGCCATCCATCATTTCCTTGTCACCCAGCAGAGTTCCGCCTGGAAACGTTTTGATCGCCACTTTCCCGTTGGTCCGTTTTTCAACTTCCGTTTTCCACCGCTCCATCTGAACACAGGGAAAAGTGGGAGCCGGCGGAAAGTTCGCATACGTCAGTTCGATAGGGGCGGCCTGGGAAATGGCAGGTATTCCGGCAGCCAGCAAAAAAGAAAAAATAAGCATAAAACAGACAGAGGTATAACGGTGTTTCATGGCAAAGACCTCCTTGATTAAGGAATGCGAAAGATCAGCCGGTTCCGGCCCCGCGCCCATCGCGGAACCAAAGAAATTCTCAGCCGGTTCCGGCGTCATATCCGGCTTGGAGGGCGGCAAGCGCCTTTTCCAGTCGGGAGGAATTCCGTTTCATTTTTATGCGGAGGATATCCCGAATTTCTCCTGGTGAGAAAAATTCCATGTTCGCTTTCTCCGGTGCCGACAGCACGCCCATGGCCACCCCCAGGACGACCAAGTTGACGGAGCGCAGATCTCCGGAGGTATTGGCGATGGCGTCTGCGTTCACCGA
>CAZTKB010000304.1:0-4148 GCA_964614125.1 uncultured Desulfobacterales bacterium
AATGCTACCAACTCTAATCCGGCCTTCAGACTGAGAGGCCGGTGTCTTGTCCCCTCCGCTCTTGTGGGCTGGGGCAGGGCTACCAATTTCATCCGGTTCGCTGACTATTGGGATTCGGTGGGCCGACCGGCAGCTTAACTGAAAACTTTTTATGGGTATTCGCGGGAATATCGGAGGGGAATAAACGAAAAAAAGGAGAAAGAGCGATGATCAGTGTTGATTTTTTTCATAAATATCTCTACGCCCTGGCCGAAATCCACGATTCCTTTGATCTGGAAAAAACCGAGAATGCCGTGGTCCGGCATGCGACGTTGCTCTTTGACGGCAGGGGGGCCAGTCTGCTTCTCTATAATCCCAACGAACAGAACCTCATTGTATCTGCCAGTTTCGGATTGAGCGAAACTTATCGATCCAAGGGGGTGGTCAGCCCAAGCAAAAGCCTGGGGGAAACCATTGACAAAACCCCTGTTATTATCCGGGATATTTCGACGGATCCCCGGATTCAGTTCCGGGAAGCCGCCATCCAGGAGGGAATCCGCTCCATCGTCGGGTTGCCCTTGACAGCCGGAAGCGCCTTGGTCGGTGCCCTTCGGGTATACTTTGGAAAAACAAGGGAATTCAGTGTCAACGAAATCGAACTTCTGAAGGCTTTCAGCCGCCAGGCCGGATTGGCATTGAAGAAGTCTTTTTATTTTGAATCGATGAAAGATGCAGTTTCTGATATTCAGCGAATGCCCTCCACCAATTCCCGGGAGGCTCTGAATTCCCTACTGCATACCATGGCCCGATACGGGATGGCCAAAGGAAGCGCCCTCCTGTTGATCGATCGGAAAACCGGAACGCTTTCCAATGTCGTTCGATACGGTTTGAGCGAACGGTATCTGACCAAGGGGCCGATTTTCATCGGGCAGAGCCTGGGGGAGGCTGCCACCGGCCGGCCGGTGGTGATTTCCAGAGCCGCTGATGATCCCCGGGTGCAATACAAGGAAGCGGCCGCGGCGGAAAATGTCCAGGCGATTCTGGGATTGCCGGTAAAAATCGGGGATGAGATGGCCGGTGTGCTTCGCCTGTACTATCCTTTTGAATTTGACCCGGATCCGGAGTATATTCGCTGGATGGAGCATTTGGCACATCAGGCCGGCATTGCCTTGGAAAAGAACCAACTGATGATGAAACTGAAAGATCGTGCGGATTGGTACGAAGAAGTGTTGAGAGACCTGGAGAGATGAGTGACGTCCATTCGTCCCCATATAGCCGCGGGCTGCTCGATCTGATCGAAAAAAGCCCTTATCAGAAAGGCATCCTGATATCGGCGGTGATCGGACTCCTGATACTGGAGTTGTTTATTTGTATCGCCGCGGTCAATCAATCCGGAGACAAATCCCGGATCGCCATCCTGGATCCCAAGGGCAATCCGGTGTATGAAGCTCCGGGCCGGGTGTTGACTTCGTATGACCGTCGGACTTTCGAAGAAACGTTCGGCCCCATTTCCAACTATCGGGTTGCCGTGAACATGGATGTCCGGCCTTTTCCTTTTCGGGCCTGGCTGGCTGCGGCCCTGGGTGTTCCGGTCGGTTTGATTCTGCTGTTATCGTTTCTGATACGGGCATACATGACTCTGATGGTCGGTGAGGAGCGCAAAGGTGATACCGGGCGGGTTTTGGACGCCGGGCCGTTGGCGCTGACAATGGACACCTGGAACGGTTTCTTTCAGCGAATTTCCATATTTTCCGTGGGATGTTTCGTGGTTTTGGGTGTCCTGGTGCTCTGGATGGTTCCAGGGGCCCTTCAAGAGATCGCGTTGTCGGGTATCGGCCTGGTACGGGAATTCCGCTGGTTTTTCGCGGCTGCTTTCGTGGCGGCTCTGGGAATGGTCGCCTGGATTGTGTACCTCCGGTACCGGCTTTCCCGGATGAACCTGGAACACCGGTTGATTCTGGAAAAAATCCGGATGGAAACGCAACAGGCCCTCTCGGCGGAAACCGGGGCTGCCGTTCTTCCCCCACCGCCTGAAACGGCCGGCCGCCTTCCGATTTCCGCATCCCGGCGGTAGTCAGCGTTCTTTTCCCGCAACCCCCGCCTCTTCAAAGGTCATCACCTCTCGAAACATCCGGGCCGCCGCTTCGATGATCCCCATGGCCAGAGCGGCACCGGTGCCTTCTCCCAGGCGCATCCCCAAGTTCAAAACAGGGGCGGCCCCGAGGTGCTCCAGCATGTACCGGTGGCCCGGTTCTTCGGAGCAGTGTCCGGCAAACAGGTAATCCCGGACAGCCGGGCACAATTGGTGGGCGATCAGCGCCCCGGCGGTGGATATGAATCCGTCGATGACCACGGGTTTTCGGTAGGCGGCCGCAGCCAGAATCAGGCCGGCGATTCCGCCGATTTCAAATCCGCCGACTTTGGACAGGACATCCATGCCGTCCGAAGGATCAGGTCGATTCCGTTCGATGGCTGCCTGAATCACGGATTGTTTGTGTTGGATACCGGCCGCATTCAACCCGGTCCCCGGACCGGTCATGGCGGCAATGTCGCATCCGGTGAGGACAACCCCGATGGCCGCAGATGGGGTGGTATTTCCGATGCCCATGTCCCCGGTTCCCAGGATATCCAACCCCTTTTCAAATTGATCCGCCCCAATCTGGAAGCCGTGAGAAACGGCCGTCTCCGCTTCCTCGCGCGTCATGGCGGGGCCTGTGGCCATATTGGATGTGCCGCTCCGGATTTTGCGGACAAGCAACCGATCCCCCCCTTTCAGGGATTCCGGAGACAATTCCGGAATGATACCCATATCCACCACCAACACCTCTGCCCCAACCTGTCGGGTGCAGGCATTGATGCCGGCGCCTCCGGCCAGAAACGTTCGGACCATTGCCCCGGTCACTTCCTGCGGAAAGGCACTCACACCCTCAGCAGCCACTCCATGGTCTCCGGCCATGACGATGACGGCCTTGCGAGCGAGGGAGGGGGTCAGGGTTTCGCAAATGCCGCACAGTCGCTCGGAAATTTCATGGAGACGCCCCAACGCCCGGGGCGGGATCGCCAGCTGTGCGGTCCGCTCCGGCGACCGTTGCATCCATTCCCGATCAACTGGTTGAATTTGTTTCAGGATATTTTGTAAATCCGCCTTCATATTCCTCTCCTTTTTTTCGCCTGCCACAAAAAAAATCCCCAGGCTGTACAGCCCGGGGATTTGCCATCTCCTCAAGGAATTCTCATAGGGCAGGTCTTCTGACTCCCGGATCATTCATGATGTCCGCGCCTTCCCATCCGAAATTTTCGGGCAGTGGCGTTGTGTGCGGAGCATGTCCCCGGTTACAGCGGCGGGTCCGTTCCGGAGTTTCACCGGATTCCCTGTTCGGCCCATAGGGGCGCCATATGATTTCCAAATATTGTAAAAAACCGGGTG
Organism: uncultured Desulfobacterales bacterium; assembly: GCA_964614125.1. GTDB lineage: Bacteria > Desulfobacterota > Desulfobacteria > Desulfobacterales > Desulfatirhabdiaceae > UBA4064. Next base: position 3,407 of record CAZTKB010000304.1, read on the forward strand.
GGTGCTGTCAAGAGGATAGTATGGTGGTGCCAGGGATCCAACAAGGTATTGTGTCCTTCCGGCAGGCGTGCGCAGCCAATTTTTTGGGGGGGCAGATCGGCGAGGGTAGCCTGGGGCCTGCCTGGGATAGGATGGCAAGACCTGCCCTGTTCCGGCTGCCCCCCCTTTGGGAAAGAACTCCACCTGCCATCCCCACCTTTGGGAAAGAACTCCTCCTACCATCCCCCCCTTTGGAAAAGTAACAACTCTTCTTTCCCCCCTTTGGAAAAGGGGGGCCAGGGGGGATTTTCCTTCATTCCAAACAACTTCTAATATGCCACCTCCACCACCGCATCGGTTTCGAGCAATACCTCCTAGCTGAGGAAGCGCAGTACCGTAAACCATGTCCGGCAAGATATGCATCCCGGATTTCATCCCGATGTCTGTTTTCACGATTTGGGGATCCATCCGCTTCGACGATCAGTTTCGCTTTTGGTGAATAAAAATCAACAATGTTGTTGCCATTGCCGATTGTTTTTTGGCGGTAAGTTGTATGTCCAGCAATTGTTTGCGCCTCTGTCTTGTCCAAAGAGGTCCTTCGCTTTCGGTTGCCTGACATCGCAACCGGTGTGATTTTTCGGGGTTTATGGTGGGTGGCAGTTGGGGAGGGAAATCCCCCCTGGCCCCCCTTTTCCAAAGCTGACAATTACCCACACATACGCCCATGGTGTTGGGAGAGGGTCAGGGTGGGGGAGGAGCAGGA
>CAZTKB010000305.1:0-4143 GCA_964614125.1 uncultured Desulfobacterales bacterium
TGAGCTGCTGCCCCACATGCTGCCGGCACTATACAAGCGCCTGACGGTGTAGGATGTTTCATCCATGTCTTCCCACATCCTGTCTTGTTTTCTTTGCCGCCCGTTGCTCGGCCATCTGTTTTTTCTTCGGAATCGGAATGTATTTCCTTCGACAATATTATTAAAGTTTCGGGCGATTTCAGGGGTTGGATTGAGACCTTCCATGTGAGGAGAATATCATTTTATCCCTTCACAAAAAAAGGATCCGAATATACAGGGTGATCGTTGGCACTCCTTGTGCAAGATGATATGGGTGTGCCCGGTTTACAACCGCTGGATAATGTAGACCGTGACCGGAATCGGGGTCTGCTGTTGAATTTCATGGATCAACGGCAAGAGTTCGCGCTTGTTCGGGCTGTCTTTTAATGGAGACAGGTAAACAGCACCCTTGGATCCGGGTTGAACCGGGGCTTTTTGCAGCAACGCCTTCAAGGACTGATAATGTTCTTCGGACAATTCGTTTCCGATCACAAAGTTCGCCGTGATTTCCACGTTCGAATAAAGGGAATTCACCTCCAGCATGCGGTGGAAGGCCTTTCGAACATCTTCCGGCGACACCGGTTTCCCGAGGGCCGACAGGGTCGGGCCATCCACTGATTCCAGCCCCACATTGATCCAAGTGTGAAACGGTAATCGATTCAGGGTTTCAAACAATCGGTTGTCCGAGGAAAGCAGGGAGTGTACACTCCCAAACAGGAACAGCATCGGGGAGATTCCTCCCCTGTTTCCCATGCCGAATTCCTTGAAAGCCTCTCGAGCGGTAAAAATAATTGCATCCTCTCCCGCAGCCAATGCGTCATGGTTTCCCAAAAAAACAGCACTGTAATTTTCGATATTGCGGCAATACCATTTCTTCAACTGCTGAATCTGATCTCCGATCTCGGAGGAAGTGCGTACGGTAAACCTCCGGGTGGATTGGATACAGCAGAATTTGCAATGATACAGGCACCCATCCGCAATCATGACCGGAATCACTTCATAATCGACATGCCGGGTGTCCGGGGGAAGAACTGAAACCCGTTCCCCGAGAATCCGATGTAACTGCTGAGATCGTTCCAGCAGCACCCCATCGTGGTTACCGGCAATCCGGCCAATTAATTCCCGGGCGGTTGTGTGAAAGGGTTTTTCCCCACCTCCCCACAGATCCGCAAACAATTGAGACCATGCGGCAAACGCATTCATGACAGACGGTTTCGAGAAATAGTCGATACCCCAGATGGAATTGTTGGGATACGGAAGAAGAGGCAGGTAATATTCTCCCAACCAGGATATCACTCCTCGGTCACTGCTGTCGTCCCCAACCGAATAATACACCCAATCGTTGCCATCCGTCCGCTTCAACTGTTCCGCCGGATGAGGCCAGTCCGGGCGAAGGCCTCGGATATATTTAATTTCTCCGTTCAAATTGAAGAGAAACTCGTAGTTTTCCGTTTTGATCTCGGAATATCTGCCATACCGAAGCGGAAAAGTCTGCTTCACTCTACGGATGGAAAATTGTTTTTCCACCGCAATGGAAAACCGGCGCGTCGGAGGGAACATCATATTAATATCTTTCAGTTTACCACAAGGGAGGTTCGGTGCCGCGCCTCAACCGGTCAATATTGTCCCGATGCCGGTTCAAAATCAGGACCGACAATAGGAAGGCACCGACAATAAACACACCGGAGAGATCGAAAAACCAGGCCAAAACGGGAAGAGAAAACGCCGCCGATAAGGAGCCGACCGAGGATCTTCTGGATACCAGAACGCCGGCCAGATAGATCAATATACTGACGGCGGCGAGTTTGGGGGACAGAACCAAAAAACAGCCTCCGGCAGTGGCGACCCCTTTTCCTCCATTTTGAAATTTCATATATATCGGATACATATGCCCGATCACGGAGGCCAAACCGGCTCCCATAATTCCGGCATCCCGGAGTCCACCCATATCCGCCCCCCCCCATCCAGCCAGATATACCGGGACCACCCCTTTGGCGATATCCAGTAACAAGGTCATGACGCCCAATCGGTTTCCGGCAACCCTTCGAACATTCGTGGCTCCGATATTTCCGCTTCCCGATGTCAACACGTCAGCGGAGGAATACCGACGAGTCAATAACAACCCGACCGGAATGGAACCGATCAGATATCCGAACACCATGATTCCGATGCATTCGGTCCCTTCCATCTTTCATCCTTCCGGTTTATCAACTGAATATATAAACAGAACGGGCCGGTTGAACATCCAACCAGCCCGTCGACATAGGTGCCATTGCTCAAGTGTTATTTTTTGGGATGGCATTTCACACAGGTAGTCGGCGGATCACTGCCCGGATTTTTCTTCTTGTATTCCTTGTGGCAGCCCTGACAGTTCTTGTGCATCGCCTCGGCGTGATACTGCAGTTCTTCCTTGTCGGTCAGTTTGGGAGCATCCTTTCCTTTGGGTTTTTCACCCGGAGTTTTGTGGCATTCGATACACCCCTGAACGTTATCCCCGGCCTTCAATGCCAGCGGTTTCCCGTCCTTGTCATGATGACAGTCGCCGCAGGCAATTTTGTAATCCTCGGCATGTTTTTTGTGGGTAAACTCCACAATTCCCTTGGTGTGGGCCGAATACGCCTTGTTTTCCATCTTGATCACATCTTGCACCGTCGTCCCCGCATAGATCGCAGCGGTCGCAAACAGGCACAACAAGCCAACCACCATCCCCAACCATAATGCTTTCTTCATTACCCGTTTTCTCCTTTCTTGATTTCATCCATGACGTGTGGCAGTTCAACCAATCTTCCGATGAAACGGTCATTAGTTACCGGCTGATATCTCAGCCCCGGGCATCCTTTTTTTCGACTGTTTTTTTCCCGACAAATATGCGGGCACCGATAATACTGATTTCATACAGGACGATCATGGGAAACGCCATCATCGATTGAGAAATGACATCCGGCGGGGTCACGATCGCGGCAACAATGAAAATGAGAAGAATAGCGTATTTGCGGTTTTTCTGGAGAAACTCAACGGAAACAATACCGAGTTTCGCCAGGAAAATCAAAACCAGGGGGAGCTCAAAGACCAGACCGAAGGCAAACAGGAACAGGGAGGCAAAACTGAGATATTCCCGCATGGAGAGCAGAGGGCTGATACTGTCTGTGGCAAATCCCAGAAAAAACCGGAATCCGACAGGAAACACCACGAAATACCCGAAAAAACTTCCCCCCAGGAAAAACACGGTGGATAGTATCAAAATCGGAGCAACCATCCTTTTCTCGGTGGTGTAGAGCCCCGGAGCCACAAACATCCAGAATTGATACAATATAACGGGAGAGGCCAGCAGGATACCACACAGAAACGCCAGCTTCATATAGGTGAAGAATGCCTCGGGAAGACCGGTGTAAATCAGTTTTTCCCCTGGCTGCATCAGGGAGATCAACGGACGGGACAACACTTCAAACAGCTTTTCTTTCACGGCAAAGCAGAGGATAAACCCCACGCCTACGGCGACAAAGCAGATAATCAAACGCTTCCGAAGCTCTTCCAGATGCTCGGTAAACGGAATTTTATCTTCTTCCGGACTGTCAGCCAACGTCGGAATCCTTTGCCTGCGGCGACGGAGTTTGCTGCTCGGTGCCAGGAGATTCCGGCTTTCCGGACTTTTCCGTCTTCGGCTCTTCGGCAGCAGCATCGTAGACGGTTCGGGGGATATCCCGGTTCATATCCGTAAAGGCCTGTTTGACATCTCGGATGCTGTGATCGCTGTCGATGGAGTCCTTCAGGTCACTTGTCGCCCGCTTGAACTCCCCCAAGGCCTTTCCCAGGGATCTGGCGAGATCGGGGAGCTTTTTGGGGCCGATCACGATCAAAGCAATGGCAAGGATCAAAACCATTTCCTGCATGCCAATGCCGAACATACACCGCCTCCGATAGTTGATGGTATCGTTAGGGCAGTTTATACCGGCATTCGTTATTTCTGTCAAGAACGGAACGGAGGGAGAAACTGTCTGGAGACCCAGGCAATTGTAGGATCGGACAGCCATACCCACAGACATGTTCCTTTTTACTCCCCCCCACCTTGGCCCTCCCCCACCAGTGGGGAGGGAATGACTTGCCAGAGGGGTGACCCGCCGGAAA
>CAZTKB010000306.1:0-4133 GCA_964614125.1 uncultured Desulfobacterales bacterium
TCAGAAGATTCACCCCCCGTCCGGAATGTCGGAAGCCGAGTTGTTGACAGTCGTGGAAATGGTGGAGGAGGAAGGGGAAATTAAGGAGGAGGAAAGGGAGCTTATTCATAATATTTTTCGTTTTGACGACACCAGCGCTTCCGAAATCATGACCCCCCGCGCGGACATGTTCGTGATTGACATCAACAAACCATTAGATTTTCAGGCAATTGCGGCTTCCGGATTCACGCGGATTCCGGTGATCGACGAGGATATGGATCATGTCATCGGTGTCATCAACATCAAAGACCTGTTTTCTCGGCAGGTTCCCTGTCATGATTCGGTCGATATCCGTAGTATTATGCGGGAGGCGTATTTTGTTCCCGAAAACAAAAAACTGGATTCCCTGTTGCGGCAGTTCAAGAAGAGAAAAAACCATATTGCGATTGTTGTAGATGAACACGGAGGCGTATCCGGATTGATATCCCTCGAAGACGTGTTGGAGGAGATTGTCGGAGAGATCAGCGATGAAACTGATATGGATGAGGCACATATCGTACGGATCAAGCCCAACGAGTGGGCCGTGCTGGGAAAGACCGAAATCGAGAAAGTGAACGAGACCATTCCCCTGCATATTCCGGATTCTCCGGATTACGACACTTTCTCCGGTTTCGTATTGAGCCGCATTGGCCGGATTCCTCATGAAAACGAGGAAATCGAGATTCATCCGTTCCGGATTGTGGTCAAGGAAATGGATGGAAACCGGATCAAGAAATATCTCGTCAAGCAGGTCGCGGATCAGCCGTCCTCCGAATCGCTGGTCAACGGGTAGCAGGTCTTCCGATGCAGCCCCTGCGGATCGATGTTGCTCTGGCCCTCCCGCTGATTTCCACCTATACATACAGCGTGCCGGAGCAGCTACAGGACATGGTCGCTCCCGGAAAACGGGTTTTGGTCCCCCTCGGTCGCCGACGTGTGACCGGATACATCCTGGGGGATCAGACATCGGAAATTCCGAATTGTCGAATTCGCCATATTCTGGATATATTGGATGACATCCCCCTATTCCCGGAATCCATGATTCGGTTTTTCCGATGGATGGCGGAATACTATGTGCATCCATTGGGAGAAGTAATACAGACGGCGTTGCCCGGCGGCATGAATCCTCATGATGTCAGTGTATTTTCCTTGACTGAAGCCGGAAAAAATCATCTCGAAAACGGGATCTCCAACCCCATGCATCTGACGGTTCTCCGGTTGCTTTCGGACGGGGAAAAAACATTTCGTCAAATTCTGGAGGAAATCGATTCGACTGCTCCTTCGGCCCTGCTTCATTCTCTGGAAAAACAAGGGGATATTCAGCGTTCGTATCGATTGAATCCTGGAGTCGTCCGGCCTCGGAACGAGTGGTTCGTCCGCCCGACGGAATCTTTGGAGGTGAGGGAAGGGTTAAATCCAGCCCGCCGCCGGATTTTGGATGCTGTTTTTTCCGCCGGGGAGATCCCGCTTCGCCGTTTGCGCCGGATTCATCCTGTCAGCCAAAAACAAATCGAGGCACTGAAGGAAGCGGGGTATATCGAACTGCAGGAAAAGCCCGTTTTCCATGACCCATTCGGCGAACCCCTCCCACCGGATTTTCGCCCTGTCCTGATGGACGAGCAGGTCGATGCCGTATCCCGGATCATCCCGTTTCTGGGACAATCCTATCAGGCGTTTTTGCTTAACGGCGTTACCGGCAGCGGAAAAACCGAGGTCTATCTCCGGATCACCGAAACCGCGGTATCTCTTGGTCTGCCCGTGATTGTCCTGGTTCCGGAAATCGCACTGATCTCCCAGATCGAAGCCCGCTTTCGGGCCAGGTTCGGGCCGCTGGTGGCGGTTCTCCACAGCGGACTGTCCACGATGGAACGATTTGACCAATGGAGGCGGATCATTACCGGTGAGGCCCGGATAGCGATCGGAGCGCGTTCGGTTCTGTTCGCGCCTTTTGAAAAATCCGGATTGATCATTGTGGATGAAGAACACGATCCTTCTTTCAAACAGGACAGCGGCTTGCGCTATCAGGCCAGGGATATGGCACTGGTCAGGGCCAAGCTGGAGGGGGGGGTGGCGGTACTCGGATCCGCGACGCCCTCGATTCAATCCTGCTACAACGTGACCTTGGGCAAGATAGCGGAAATCCGACTGGAGAAGCGGGTGGAGGACCGCGGGATGCCTGCGGTCGATGTGGTCGACATGTGCCGGAAACGGGAGGAGAAAGGGATTCACCGGATTTTGTCCCGGGAGATGGTGGAGGGGATCGAACAGGCGCTTGGCCGGGGAGAACAGGTGTTGCTGTTTTTAAACCGAAGGGGGTTTGCGAGCCTTCCGGTATGTACGACCTGCGGAGAAATCTTGCGGTGTCGGAACTGCGATATTTCACTTACCTTCCATCGGTCCGATGAAACCTATCGATGCCACTATTGCGGCTTCACGATTCCAAGTCACGCTGTCTGTTTCTCCTGCAGCGGGAACCGGATCAAACACCTGGGAATGGGAACGGAGAAAATCGAAGCAGGAGTCCGGGCGTTATTCCCCCAGGCACGGGTGGCCCGGATGGACCGGGATACAACGAGCCGGAAAGGTGCGTTGCTCCAGATCCTGAAAAGCTTGCGGAACCGGGAAATCGATATTCTGATAGGAACCCAGATGATCACCAAAGGGCATGATTTCCCGTATATAACACTTGTGGGAGTGATCAGTGCGGACCAGTCTCTTCATTTTCCGGACTTTCGCGCGGCGGAGCGCACATTTCAGCTTCTGTCTCAAGTATCCGGACGGGCCGGCAGGTCCCATTTGCCCGGGCGGGTGATCCTGCAAACCTATACTCCCGGCCATTTCAGCCTGCAATATGCTATTCAGGGAGATTTCCAAGGGTTTTTCGAGCATGAAATTGCGTTTCGAAAGAGCCTGAAATATCCCCCGTTTATCCGTCTGGCTCAAGTTCTCATTTCAGGCAGGGATCCAAAACGGGCCGAAGCGCACGCAAAAGAACTGGGAAAGAACATGCAGGGGGTTCGACAAAACGGCTTTATGGATATCAACATCCTTGGGCCCGTGGAGGCATTTCTCCCTAAATTGGAAAAACGGTATCGGTGGCAAGTCCTGTTGAAATCGGCTGTGGCGGGAAGAATTCAGGCGTATTTGAGAAGGATGCTTCGGGAGCATCCCGGGTTGTTCACATCCAGGCAGGTGCATGTCGCCATCGATGTGGACCCGGGTGCGATGATGTAGATCTCGGTTCCAAAGGAAAATTTTCGGAACCGTCGGTCTATTGTTCCCGCATCAGTTGATCCTGCAGCCATTTCCGTACTTCGCCTTCGACGGCATAAACCCCCTTGTTATGGCCGATGGATTCCATGAAAAGATCCTTCAGATGGTCCGGCATCTCAATACGGGCCAGATCCACCGCTTCATCCGAATTTCGCTTGACCAGATAGATCACCGGATATCCGCGCCACGTATTCACCACAAAATAATGGGAAACGTCATTTTTCGATCGTATGACGTAGTTTCCCCTTGCCCAGTTGTTACCCCACTCCAGGTACAGCCGGACAGCCTCTTCCGGCGTCATTTCCCAGTCAATATCGTTGACCAGTTGCCTGTTTTCACGGATATCGGAGAGTTTCCGCATCATGTCAACCTCCTGTCATTCGTTTGGGTCTGCCGGTAACGGTATAGATTCAAATTTAGTTTTAGTAATGATTAACAATAAGGCTTGCACTCCATTTCGTCAAGATCAGGTTCCCCGCAGTTTTGGGTTCCGTCAAAGTACTTCACCCACGTTCTGTCTGTTCCGGGAGAGAGCCTTTCCGCGAGCTTTCTGTGCAGATGCAGGTTTTAGCTGCAACCCTGTTCCGCGCATTCCTTGAGCTGTTGAATGATGTCCCAGGAAAACGGCTCCCGGGAACAGGGAAATATCGCGTTGTTTGCATAGATGGGATCTTGTGCCAGTGGATAGCGGGAGGAGAGGACCGCTTTCGGCCACAGCGGGGTGTGTGGTATGGGAGTAAAATAGGCGGGAATGGGGGTGATTCCGGTGGAAATGACTGTCCGGATTGCATCTGTGACATCTGTCAGGGGTTGGCCCGGGCAGCCGGCCAGGAGATAGGCGC
>CAZTKB010000307.1:0-4100 GCA_964614125.1 uncultured Desulfobacterales bacterium
GCTCATTATGTGGAAACAAAGCTGGCACAACATCAAACATGCAGTGGTTAGGAAAGTCTTGAATAAATGGTATTCGCGGCGAGCTATGAAAATATCGATCCCGATGCGTCGATGGATCGTGACAAGCTTAATGGGTGATATAAAGAAAACAGAGGAACACTGCCGGCATCCATAAGGCGCGGACGCCGGCAGGGGTTACGGGAAAAGGGTTATTCCTGGGATTTGTATCCCATGGGCAGTCTTTTGAATCGGCCTCCGTGAATGATCGGATCTCCCGGATAGCCCAGGGCTTTGAAGTTGATGTAATCCGTTGTGCCGATCAGATGGCTGACATCCCGTCCCTTGGAAGCCATGAAACTGAAATCGGTTCCCTTTTGGGCGATCTGTTTGAAGTCCACATTTCGGTTGTCCTGATGGCACCGGTTGCAGGTTCGATCTCCTTTCAGGCTTTCATGGCATTGCACACAGGAGAGGGCGCTTTCGGCTGGCATGACCTCATGCTCGATTCCCCAGTACATGCGGGTGTTGACCCACTGGAATTTTCCGCTGTAAGCCAGTTTGGCCGCCTGCATCCCCGTGGTGTAGGCCTTCTGCCAATCCAGATGTTTCCAGTAGGCGGTCGTATCCTCTTTGTTTTTGGGAAACAGATGCGGCACCATGAGAATCTGGTGCTCCAGATCCACGGCCATGGTTCCTTCCATGTATTTGAAGGGAGAAATCTTGGAACCTGGATCCCGGATGGAACCCACCGGTTCGGTGATGTTGATTTGGGGGGAGTTGATATCCACCCGGTCTCCCAACAGCACCCGTTTCATGGACCCGTTGTACCAGGTATAATTCGGTTTTCCTGACTCAATCCAGATAAACTCTCCTTTCATCCAGTTATAGTCATCCATTCCGTATTTGTCTTTTTTGGGTTTCCGGTTTTTGTCTCCTGCTTTGGACCAGTCCCACGAAACCACGGTCGGTTTGCATTTGGCATATACCGGAGAGTGGCAGGTGTTGCAGGCGATGGTCTGTGCATGCTTGTTCAGATGGGGGTCCAAAAGACTGTCACAGGAGTGCGGTTCTGCACCGTGGCAGTCCTCGCAGCTGAATCCTCCTTCGGAAACCGGGACGGAAGTGCTGCGGCCGGCGATTTTATGGTTGCGGGTCCGATGGCATTCCGAACACTGGAAATCATATCCACCCATGTGGATATCACAACTGCGTTCCGGGTCCAATAACTGGCGGGACATGTCGGCATGTTTGACAGCCTCTCCGCCGCCTCCGTTAAAATGGCAGTCACCGCAGGTTTTCCGGCTGGTACGGCCCACACTCTGGGCAACCAATACGAGATCCACTTCCGGATCCGGCATGCCTGCTTCGGTGGGTGTTTTTTTGTATGTTCCGGACCGGTCATGGCAAACCAGGCAGTCGATCCGAGTCTTGTCGGTAAAATCAAACGTATCGTCTCTCCATCCGTATCCGGCGTGACAGCTGGTGCAACGAGCCTCGTTGCTGTGGATGCTGACTCAGAAATTGTTCACGGCGGAAGTCGCCTTGCCGTGCTCCACATGCTTGCTGCGGTTTAAGGTATAGGGAGATGGTCCTTTCCACAGCCAGTGAGCGGTTTTGAGCATGTCTTCCCCGGATCCCGGATGGCACCTCAGACATTCCCGGGTTACATCGGTCGGATGCGGTTTGCCGGACAGCTTCACCAGCTCTTTGTGGTCCGGCACGTTCTTGTTATGACATCCCAGGCAGTCTGTCGGGCCCTTCTGCATTTCCTGATGGCACCCCATACATTGCTGGTGAAATGCCGCTTTCAGTCCGATTCGTTCCGGTTTGTCCGGCCGGAACGATTCCTGGTGACAGGCGGAACACCGTGTTGTCTCTTTGGCGTTGTCGTCCAGAGGACGGTAATGATGGCACAACGCGCAATCCTTGAGCTGGGCCGCGTGTTTGTTGTGTTTAAAGCGAACTGGGCCGTAGAGGTCCTCACTTTTTTTGATGATGGGACTGTCCAGCAGGTAATAGGCGTTGGCAGAGTCCTTGATCCCCAGACCCATCTCCCGTAGCCGCATCTGTCGGCATAGTTCACATTCCTCCATGACGGCTTCGACAAAAGGCACTATTTCCTGGGAACGTTTCTTGGCTTTTTCCTGGTCGGGAGCCACCCAGGTCGGGTCTGGTTTGTGGGGTGGTGCGGCATCTGCCGCGGCGATCGCTACCCGGGGAGACAGGCCGGAAAACGCTCCGAACCATCCTCCGATGATGGCGAATACGGCCAGAACCGCCATGCTCCCGGACAATCGTCTGATGCGGGTGGTCATGTGGACACCTCCTGTCCGGATTTGTTCAGGACGGGTAAATAGGTTACAATCAGCCGGTACAGCAACATCAGGCCGGAGATGAATCCAACCGTGATCAATACTTCCGTGATCGAGGGAAAATAATTGTTCTCACTCACCGGTGGGCGGTATCCGACCACAAACACATTGATCCGGTTCAACAGGACGCCGCCTACGATGAGGGTGCATGCCGTGAACAACAGGCCGCGGGATCGGCGGACAGAGGGGGATAGCAGCATCAGCCAGGGAACGATCACCCCGAAAAGGATTTCCACCAGAAACGAGTTGGTCTGGGCCGTGCCGTCCAGGAGATACACATAGGTTTTTCGAACCGCCATGTCGCCTATTTTGAGTGCCAGGTAGAGCCCCAGAAGAAAAATAGTGATTCGTGTCAACCGGGAAAGAATAGGCATCTCGGAATCCAGTTTCAGCGACGAGGTGGCCAGGGTGGTTTCAAACACCACCATGGGATAGCCGACGGCGATCGCGGAAGATAAAAACAGAAGCGGCAGAATGGGTGTGTACCAAAGCGGGTGCAGCTTGGTGGGAGCGATCAGCATCAGAGAACCCAGGCTGGATTGATGCATGCATGACAGGACCACGCCTGCGATGATGAAAAACCACATGATTCGGGGAAGAATCCTGTCTGCCAGACCCAGCAGGGAGTCCACCGTCTTGTTCAGAGCGGCCAGCGGCCCGGGAAGGTTTACCCGCCCGCGGAATCTCTCCACCACAATCGGGAGGAATTCAATATACAGGACATTCAGGTAGAACATGACACACATGGCCACTTCAAAGAGGACCGAATGGAAATTCCAGTAAATCATGGGTTTCCAGATGGCCCAGGAACGCCCGATATCCACGATCAGTCCCAGAACCACAAAGGTGTAGCCCAGCATGGCGGTCAAAAGGGCGGGCCGGACAACCGGTTCAAAATAGTGCCGCCCGAGAATATGGGCAAGAAAGGCGGTGGTGAATCCGCCTGCGGCCAAAGCCACGCCGGAAGCCACGTCAATGCCGATCCAGATTCCCCAAGGTCTGGCTGTGCTCAGATTGGATACATACGCGATTCCGCCGATGAAGCGTGCCAGGATGGTAACCGCTCCGATACCCGCCAAAATTGCCAGTACGATAACTCCGGGTGTCCAAAATGGCGCCCGGATCGGGGCAGGGTGTGCCATCATGGGTTGCCTCCTTGATGCGAATGTTCCGGGCCGCCTTTGTCGCGGAATGCCCATTTGATTCCTCCGAGCATTCCGAACAGCACGATCGGTGACCACAGATAACTGAAAAGGGCGCCCTGAATCGTTTCGGCCAGCTGGTTCAGCGGGCGTTTGGGAACATCGATGAAACCGACGCGATCAAACGGTTCGCTGGAAATATAGAGCCAGGATGTTCCACCGGCTTCCTTTTCTCCATATATATAATTCACGTATTTTCCCGGATCGCTTTGAATCCGCTTTTTGGCAACCTGAAGCAACTCCTTCCGGCGCCCGAAGGTGATGGCTTCGACCGGGCAGATGGATGCACATCCCGGCGGCTTTTTTTCCTGTTCGACCCGTTCATAACAGAAGGTGCATTTCATGACGCGAGGCGTGAGGGGATCGGCATATTCATAGGCCGGAATCTCAAACGGGCAAGCCACCATGCAGTACCGGCAACCGATACATTTGCTGACGTCATAGTGAACCGCGCCGTTTTCCTTTTTGGTCAGAGCACCCACAATACAGGCGGATACACAGGCCGGATCCTGGCAGTGCATACACT
>CAZTKB010000308.1:0-4055 GCA_964614125.1 uncultured Desulfobacterales bacterium
GGCCCATCGGATCACCCACCGGCTCAGGTCCGTGTGGTCAGAGTGCCTGAATTGTTGCTGGATGGCAATTTTGAAGGCATCCGCCATAGCTTGATCGCATTGGATACGTCTGATTTTTCCGGTAAACATGCTTTTCCATCCGACCCGGACCGGTTGGGAGGAATTTTTCTCGTCCAGCCAGATACGGTTGCTTTGTTGGGCAGCCTGGCAGATGTTCTGAAACGTGAGTGTGGTATTCATGATCGGCCTCCTGTTCCGTGTATCCAGTTGACGGTATCGACGGGTCACACAGGAAAAAAACAAAAATGTTAACAACGCAGACGAATGACGCTGTAATGGGGCGAACCCAAGGAGATTCCAAAACAGGTTAATCTCTTGTTCGGGGGCTTGAAAAATTCCAATCCTGTTTTCACTACGTATTATTATAGAATATTATTACAATATAAATTGATTTATTTTAAAATAAAACTCTTTTTGATTCAAGATTTTTCCCGATACCGCCTCTCGCCCCTGACCGGAAACAGGCATTCCGTTCGGGCAAACATAAAAAAAGAAAATGTGAGCAAAAATTCATGACATCCTAACAATCCGCTAACAATGGCGCGGTATTCTCTGCCCAACACAACGGGAATCAACCAGATCCCACAACCCTGTACCGAATAAAAAGGAGAATGCCATGAAATTTCGCATCGTCACCATCACCCTCCTGGTCGCCGGCCTTCTTGCCGGAACCGCCGGCGCCGTGGAGCTGGATCCTGCCTTGACCGCGTATCAGAAAACCGGCGGCGTGTCGGGCAACATCAAATCCATCGGGTCTGACACCCTGAACAACCTGATGACCCTGTGGTCCGAGGGATTCCGGTCGAACTATCCCGCCGTCAAAATCGAAATCGAGGGCAAGGGATCCTCGACGGCACCGCCGGCCCTGATCGAGGGAACGGCCCAGTTCGGCCCCATGTCCCGGGAAATGAAATCGAAGGAAATCGATGAATTTGAAAAGAAATTCGGCTACAAGCCCGCCCGGATCCGGGCCGCGGTGGATGCTCTGGCCGTGTTCGTGCACAAAGACAACCCGATTGCCTCTTTGACTCTCCAGCAGGTGGACGCGATTTTTTCCAAGAACCGGAAGGGCGGACATCCGGCCGATATCACCAAATGGGGTGACCTGGGGCTGACCGGAGAATGGGCCGACAAGCCGATCTCCATCTACGGCCGCAATTCCGCATCCGGAACCTATGGATATTTCAAGGAAGTCGGCCTGTTTCACGGGGATTTCAAGGATTCCGTCAAGGAACAGCCGGGATCTTCCGCCGTGGTGCAGGGGATCGCGACCGATAAGTATGCCATCGGATACTCCGGTGTGGGGTACAAGACCGCGGATGTGAAAACGGTTCCGATTGCGGCCGCCGCCGGAAAAAAGGCGTTTGACGCCAATGCCGAAAACGCCTACAGCGGGGATTATCCGCTGGCACGGTTTCTCTATATTTACCTGAACCAGAACCCGAATCAGTCGATCGACCCCCTGCGCGGGGAATTCATCCGGTTCATCTTCAGCCGGGAAGGCCAGCAGATTGTGATCAAGGACGGCTTCTACCCGGTAACCAACGCCTTGGCGCTGGAGGACCTGAAGGCTTTGAAACTGAAATAAGCCATTTTCCAAACTGGTTTTCCGTGGTACCTTGCCCCTGTCGGCCCTTCTGAGGCCGCCAGGGTAGATTCGTTCGATAACCCATTCAGATAACAGCCATGAAACAGGACGACACAGCATCGGCCGACAGAAAACTTCGGCGGGAAAAGACGGTCCGGAAATCCGTGATCTGGGCGGACCGGATCGCGGACAACACGATCACCATCGGAGGAATTTCGGTGATCGTGGCGGTTCTGGGGATTCTGGTGTTTCTGGTGATGGAGACATGGCCCTTGTTTGCAGGCGGAAAACTGCTGGACAGCCGGCGATATGAGATCGCCGACCCGCCGCAGGCGGTTTCCAGCGCCGGAATGGATGAATACCGGACGATGGTCTATCTGTTGATGCCCGACGGACGGCTGCGCCTGATTCATGCTCCCACTGGGAAACAACTGGGGGAGTCGGTTCTGATCCCAGATGGGGCTTCCATCACCGCGGTGGCGGAGTCCATGGACCGGCGGTTTCTAGCCGTCGGCTTCTCCGACGGCTATGTCCGGATCGCGTCCGCTTCCTTTGACGCCCGGGTGATTCCCGGAGCCGACCTTCCACCAGACTTGAAACCGCTTGATGATCGGGATCTGACGAACGGCCGGGCGGTGTTTTCCCCGATTCCCGGAGGCCAATATCGGGTGGTGGAATTCCGGGGGGAAATCGAGGATCCGATTCCGGCTTCTTCTTCCGGTGCCGGCATTCGTGCGCTGGGGTTTCAGGCCAGCGGGGAAGCGGAACGGGGTGTCCGGGCACTGGTCACGATGGATGAAAATCAGGCGTTGTCGCTGCATCATGTCGAAGTGAAAATGAATTTGATGACCGGGAAAAAACGGTCGGAAATTTCGACGGTATCGCTTCCCGCCCTGCCGTCCGGAATTTCGGTACGGTTTCTGTTGCTATCCGAACTGGCGGATACGTTGGTGGCCGCTTCTGATGACGGGCGGGTGTATCGGTACAACCTTCAAAACGTCCAGGAGCCGGTTCTGGCCGAGACGGCGCGGGTACTGCCGGATGGTGTCCGGCTCACTTCCCTGGATTACCTGTTGGGCGGCCAGTCTCTTCTGGTCGGCGGTCATGACGGATCGCTGGGCCTGTATTTCCCGATTCAAGAACCCCAGATGGGGACCGCGGACAAACGGGTGCTGGTCAAGGCCCGGGAATTTTCGGATATGGGCTCGCCGGTGGCCCGAATCAGCCCGGCCACCCGGGGAAAGGTGTTTGCACTCTCGTCAGAAACCGGCCATGTCATGGTCTATCATGCCACCAGTCAAAAAAACCTTCTGGAATTTGAGCCGGAAACTCCGTCCCGGCCGGTGGCGTTGATCCTGTCTCCGCGGATGGATGGAATTTTTTGCCTGTATGAGGGAGGGAGGGTCGAAAGCCGGGAGTTTTCCATACCGCATCCGGAAACCAGTTTTCAGACACTGTTCCAACGGGTCTGGTACGAGGGATATCCCGGCCCAACATACACCTGGCAGTCTTCCGCCGCCAATGACGCTTTTGAATCCAAGTACAGCCTGATCCCCCTGATTTTCGGAACCGTCAAGGCCGCCGGTTACAGCTTGCTGTTTGCGGTTCCGATCGCGATTCTGGCGGCTGTCTATACCTCCGAGTTTGTTCATCCCCGTGTCCGTTCCATTCTGAAACCCACCATGGAAATCATGGCCTCCCTTCCTTCCGTCGTGTTGGGCTTTGTCGCGGCGCTGGTCCTGGCCCCGGTGGTCGAAACCTGGATAGGCGCAATCCTCCTGGCTTGTATCCTGATACCGGTGTTTATCGGTATCGCCTCTTTAATTTGGCAAATCGTTCCGGTTCACATCGCAGCGCGCCGGGGAGGCCTGTTCCGGATGCTGGGATCGGTGGTCATGATCGTGACCGCCTGCGGGGTGGCGGTGTTTATGGGGCCGGGTTTTGAATCGCTCTGTTTCGGAGGAGATTTTCGGGCGTGGCTGAACAAGGACACCGGCGGAGCCGTTCCCTTTTTGTTTCTGTTGATGCTTCCTTTCGGGGCGGCGGTTACGGGGTTGATCTTTACCCGATGGTTTCACCATCGCCTGCTGGGCGTGTACGCCCGAATTCCCCTGGGCCGGGCCTGCTTTCTGGATATGGCCAAATGGACGGCGCTTGCGGGAATGACGGCGGCGGTTTCCCTGACGGCATCCGTCCTTTTGGCCTGGCTGGGAATGGACCCGCGGGACGGCCTGGTGGGAACCTATGTGCAGCGGAATACACTGGTGGTGGGATTTGCCATGGGGTTTGCCGTCATTCCGATTATCTACACGATCGCGGAGGATGCCTTGAACGCGGTTCCCAATCACCTGCGGGCGGCCAGCCTGGGATGCGGGGCCACTTCCTGGCAAACCACGCTGTATGTCGT
>CAZTKB010000309.1:0-1623 GCA_964614125.1 uncultured Desulfobacterales bacterium
CACCCTGGTGGGGTTGTGCCAGGGCCACCAATTATTTCCCTCCCCACTGGTGGGGGAGGGTCAGGGTGGGGGGGAGTAAAGGGGTTACAACTCCTCCCGATACCTGCCGTACCCCTCTTTTTCCAGGTCTTCTTTGGGAATGAAACGCAACGCCGCGGAATTGATGCAATAGCGCAACCCAGTGGGCGGCGGTCCGTCCGAAAAGACATGGCCGAGATGGGAATTCCCGGTCCGGCTCCGCACCTCCGTCCGGGTCATGAACAAACCCCGATCCACGCGCTCCACAATATGATCGGGTTCCAGGGGCCGGGTAAAACTGGGCCATCCGGTTCCTGAATCGAATTTATCTCTCGAGCTGAACAGTGGTTCCCCCGAAACGATGTCCACATAGATTCCGGGACGATGGTTGTCCCAGTATTCATTCTGAAATGGCGGCTCGGTCCCGTTTTTCCGGGTTACCTGATACTGCAACGGGGTCAGCTTTTTTGGCAGTTCCCCCTCGTCCGGCACACCGGAGGACTCGGAAGGTTTCCATGTTTTTTCCAAAAAACGGTCACGCCCGGAACCGGACCGGTAATTCTTGTAATGAAACGGATTTTTTTGGGCATACCTCTGGTGGTATTCCTCAGCCGGAGTAAAGTCAGCGGCCGGAAGAATACGAGTCACGATGGGGCGGGAAAATTTCCCCGATTTTTCCAGGTCGTCCCGGGAAGACTCGGCTTCCCGCCGCTGCATGTCATCGTGTTAAAAAACCGCCGTCAGGTATTGGGATCCGCGATCCGCAAACTGTCCCCCGGGATCGGTCGGATCAATGTGTTTCCAAAAAATTTCCAACAACTGGGTGTAGGAAATCACCGCCGGATCAAAGTGGACCTCCACAGCCTCGTAATGTCCGGTGGTTCCGGAAGATACTTCCCGGTAAGTGGGCGCGGGTGTTTCTCCCCCGGTGTACCCCGAAATCGCATCGATTACCCCGGCATGCTTTCGAAAGTCGGATTCCAGGCACCAGAAGCACCCGCCGGCGAACGTGGCCTTTTCTACTGGTTGGTTCATGGTTTCCCCTCCCCACAATACCCCGGATAGAATCAGGATGGTTGCCATCCATCCCGGCAACCAAACCGAAAATGGTTTCATTTTAACACTCCATCGGTGCCGGGAAAATCCTGCGACACCCTTCACGCGCAAAAAACGGGCGAAAAACTGCCTTTTCCCGCCCGCTGTCAGATTATCAGGCATGATCATCCGGCGACGTCGATACCCAGATCACAACCCAGATGGGAATCTTGGTTATCACATTCAAAGTTGAAACGACGGGTGTCGATGTGTCCGGACTCCCGTTCTTCCTCGGACTCGATATAGGAAAAATCCCGGCTGCTGGATTCCATGGCGTCCTCCTTTTTGCAGGATTCTGCATTGACAGGTGAATCGGTCGATAGTAACGTTGCCAAAAAAGGTTTCGGCATTGTTTCAGGCTCCGTTTTTTAAAAGCCTAATGATAATTGTTCTCAACTTCTTTGGTTTCATGATAAGGCATCCGGGCGGACTGTCAATATCCAGCTACATACCTGGAAAGGTCTCATAACGGGGTTGGCCACCCCAGGGACGGCGGGCTGTCACCTTTTT
>CAZTKB010000309.1:1723-4054 GCA_964614125.1 uncultured Desulfobacterales bacterium
AGCCCGCTACAAGGGAGGGAATAAGCTATCAACCTTTCCGCCGTAAAGCCGGGATCGGCCGCCTCCGAGACGGCGGGCCGAATATCCGCATGGCCGAAGAATGGTGCAGTTCTTTGACGGATCCCCGGCATTCCCGGTTCGCGGTCCACGTTGGATTGACAACGCCCAAATGGGCCTTACGTTTTCGACGTACCGGTATCCTGTCGACAGGTACCCTGACCGCGGGGTGTTGACCCTGCCTATTCACCAAGAGGAGATCCATCATGTTTGAAACAAGAGAACAGGTTCTGGAGCAGATCCTGGCCAATAAAAAGCCCCTGTGTCCGCATTGCGCGGAAGAGATGAAACTGTGGGAAGTACCCCCCATCAACGTCGGTGACGGGCTGGGCTGGGGCGTCCCTTTTTTGTATCTGTGTTACAATGACAACTGCCCGCTGTATGTGCAGGGATGGCAGAATCTGAAGGAAAATTATGCGCACCATGCATCCTACCGCTGCATGAATTATCCCGGCACCGAGCAGTTCGAACTGATGCCCGTATTCAGCCCGATCGGGGGGACCGGCCAGATCATCGATGACCAGATTCTGCTCGAAGAAGAAATGCTTCGTCAGAACACCAAGAAAGGTTTCTCGATTCTGGCGGACTGCTATGTCAACAAGGATTCGGCCACGATTCTTAGCCTGCTTCTGGATGCTTCCCAACCCGGCCGTGTCCGTCTGAAAGCCGCCGAGATGATCGGGGATGTCGGAGATCTCGATGCCATTGAACCCCTGAAAAGCATCCAAGTCGGAAACAAGCTGATCCAGGAAAAAATGGAGGGATCCGTTCAGAAGATCCACGAGCGGCACTTCACTCGGGAATGCCCGTTTTGCGCGGAAATCATCAAAAAGCGCGCGACCCTGTGCAAACACTGCGGCAGGGAAGTCGCCGGATGCTAGGCGGCCGGATCATCCTGGTTTTTGATATCACCTGAACTCCCATCCTCCGGTATCGGGGGATGGAGGGGACGGCATTCGCCGTCTGATTCGTTTCTTTCGGAGAAAGATATGAAAATCAAATCCGGTGACCTGCCGGGAATCGGCAAGCGGTATTCCTTTACAACAGCCGAAGGCGACACCCTGGTGTTGATCCTTCACCAGAGCGGGCATCGGGAGTTGTATCATTTCACGGGTCCGGACGAAGACGACCCGGATTTGACAATCAAACTGACCGATGAGGAAGCCCGTCAGGTCGGAACCATTCTGGTGGGCGCCGACTATCAGCCGGTCCCGGACGACCACATGGAAATGCTGCTTAAAAGCATTCGGATCGAGTGGGTCAAGGTCACTTCCGACAGCGACCTGGCCAACCAACGCATCATCGATTCCCAGGTACGCACCAGAACCGGGGCCACCATCATCGCCATCCAGCGAGGGCAGGACATGATCGGCAGTCCGGACATCCATGAAGTGATCCGGCCCGGGGATGTTCTCATGGTGGTCGGAAACCGGCAGCAAACCAAAAGCCTGGATACATTGTGCAAGTCCTGCACCCTGTCACCTTCCGGGCCACCCCCCAACGCGCCGAAACCGTGATGGGGAATGACCCGTGAGCAACCTCCCCTTCCTGCTTTTGGCAGGCCTGATGCTGTGCACCTTTTTTGCCGTCAGCTACGCATCCCGAAAGTTCCGCCTTCCCTCGGTTCTGATCTATATCATCCTGGGGACGGTCGTTTCCTCCCTGTTTTTTAAAAATGAACTGATCCATATCGCCGCGGAAATCGGCATCGTCCTCTTGTTTTTCATTCTGGGCCTTGAGTTCCCGCTGGCCCGGATGATCGATATCTCCCGCAGAATCTGGCCCGCCGGATTGCTGGACGTCCTTTTCAATCTCGGCGGTGCCATGGCCGTTGCCATGCTGTTCGGTCTGGATCTGATTCCTGCTTTTATGATCGGTTCGATCGCTTACGCAACCAGTTCCTCGATTTCCGCCAAGATGCTGGATGAAAACAAGCGCCTGGCAAGCTCGGAAACCGAGTTTATCCTGGCCCTGCTCATCTTCGAAGACCTGGTATCCCCAATCCTGGTTTCTTTCATCGCGGGGGTGCAGAGCGGTGAAGAGCTTTCAGCGGGGTTCATGGGAATCCTGCTGGTCAAAATCGTGTTGCTGGCTCTCGGAGCGATTCTCATGGGGCACTACGGATTCCGAAAACTAAATAATTTCATAGGGAAGTACATCGAAACCGACTTCATGCCGCTGTTGACAGTCGGTTTGGCGCTGGCATATGCGGGGCTGGCGATTTCGCTGGGCCTTTCCGAGATTCTCGGCGCATTTATGGCCGGGGTGATGCTG
>CAZTKB010000310.1:0-4030 GCA_964614125.1 uncultured Desulfobacterales bacterium
AGATTGTTCCATACGCCGTCTGCAATCGCATGCCCGTATTCATAGTCATCTCCGGCGATCCAGTACCGGACAAACGGTTTTTTGGAAAGCGCGACAGCGGCGGCTTTTCCGGCCATCGCGGTATTTTCGTTCATCGAAAACACGTATCGATGTCCCTTAGCCCCGGTGATGGCCTCGCTTTTGGAAAATGTGACCAGAAAGGGAATTTTTTCACTTTTGCACAGATCGGAAATGGCCAGGGCCTCCGCACTGTTGATGGTTCCCATCAACAGATCCACGTTTTCCTTCATGATCAATTCTTTGGCGGCGCTCAGCCCCAGATCGACCTTAAATTTGGTATCCCGTGTCTGGAATTCGATCTTTTTTCCCAACACTCCCCCGCCGGCATTGATTTTATCCACCGCGAGCTTGAACGCGTCCCGAACGTCGTTGGTATAGGTACTGGGCGGGCCGGTGTAACAATCGATGATGCCGACCTTGATGGTTCCGGCGGACCAGGCGTAAAAACCGTTCAATCCAGGGGACAGAATCAACAGCAAAACGATACAGAATCCGAAGCATCTTTTCATAATGATTCTCCTTTTGTGGGTGAACGAGACTTATCCGCTACATTACAGCCATGAACAGAATCGTCAAGAGTAAAATAAGGCCTTTCGGGGTTTTTCCGGCGATATCCGGATTAGACCTCTGGGAACCGATGAATCGGGAATCACATCCACCCGGGAAATTCCAAAACGCCGTTGCAGATACCGGATATTATCGTTTCGGTTCCCACGCAACCGGGACTGATCCTGTGGGTGAACAAACAGCCGTACAGGATCCGGCAATTCGCTTTGAGCCTCCAGAGATTCCTGAGCCATCGCCCGGAACATCGCCGCATATACCAGATGACCGAACGCGGGATGAAAGGGGCCTGCCAAAATCTCTCCCGGCCGCATCATGGCATCGGTCGGTTGAAGACCGATGCGGATCACCGGGATCCCATGATCCAGAAAGACACCGATCATGGCCCCGGACCGCTCGATGGCCTCCTCCAGAGTCAACGGCTGATAGCGGCCCTGGTCATACCATTGAGCCAGAGGGCTTCCCCGCAACACCAACGTCGGATATATCCGGACAAAATCCGGGCCGAGAGCGGCGGTTTTTTCCGCACTGATTCGATCTTTTTCAGCATCGCTGCCCGGAAGCCCGGCCATGATCTGAGCGCCAACCTGAAAACCGAATTCCCGCGCCAGTTTCACGGCCCGCTCGCTGTCACCGGAGGTATGTCCACGGCCGGAACGCTTCAGCACACCGTCATCCATGGACTGGATCCCGATTTCGATAATACGAAAAGGATATGATGACAGTTGGGCCAGAGATTGGGGATTTATCGTATCCGGCCGCGTGGAACATCGAACGCCATGGACGTGTCCCTGTTGAACAAACGGCAATACCGCCTGAATACAATGATCGATATCCCGGGGAGGCAGACCCAGGAAATTCCCGCCGAAAAATGCGATTTCGACCGGAAACCGACCCAAGCGGCTATGATGCAGAAACCTTCGCACGGTCTCCACGATATCCGTCTGGGCAGGGAACGACATCTCCATTCCGGAAATCAGGTGTTGATTACAGAATACACAGCGGTGGGGGCAACCGGAATGGGGAATGAAAACAGGAATGATCAGGGGTTTGGAAGCCGTAGTATCATTCGGCTCCATCAAATTGTTGGAGGGCGTTCTTTGCGGCATCCTGTTCCGCCAGTTTCTTGTTTTTTCCTGTGCCCCGAGCAGCGAAGTTTTCCGAAAACACTTCGACGACAAAAATCTTGGCATGGTCCGGGCCGGATTCATCCACGACTCGGTAGCGGGGAGGATTCCGATGATGCTGCTGCAGAAGTTCCTGGAGGCGGCTTTTGTGGTCATATAGGGGAACGAGTTCTCCGTTGGCGGGCAGCCGGAAAGAAAATAATCGTTCGACCAGCGTATAAGCGTTGGAAAAACCGCCGTCCAGATATACGGCCGCTATCACCGCTTCCAACCCGTCCGACAGAATGGATGCTTTATGTTGTCCCCTGGATTGGGCTTCCCCTTTACCCAACAGTAGAAAAGCACCCAATCCCAGCGACAGGGCGATTTCCGCCAGACCGCTCTCACTGACCAGGCGGGATCGGGCCCGGGTCATCTCCCCTTCCTCCATGGGAGGACTGAGTTTCATCAGCATATCGCTGATAATCAGGCTGACCACCGCATCTCCCAGGAATTCCAGACGTTCATTGTCGCGGATATCCGGATGCGGATGTTCGTTCACATAGGAACTGTGGCGAAGGGCTTCCTCCAGAAGGTCCGGATCAGTGAACCGGTATTGAATCCGATCCTGCAAATTATCCAGAGAAGACGTCGGGTTCATATTCCCGAGGGGCGGTACGAAGTTCCATGTAAATCAATGGCTTCGCATAATTTCAGATAAATCCGATAGGGAACGAAAAAATCACCCTCCCCGGTTCCCAACCGGATCCGGGGTTTCAACCGACCATGAAAATCGGTCCCCCCGGTCACCAGCAGACCCATATCCGTTGCCGCAGTCAGAAAAAGGCGGGTATCCTCGGTGGTATGTTCCGGATAATATACTTCCACCCCCCGAAGCCCCAAATCCCGGAACATGCGAATAATCTCAATCGTCTGCACGCGGGATTTCACGGGAATCAAACCGGGATGGGCCAATACCGAAACACCTCCCGCCTCATGGATCAACCGAATGGCGCTGGCTGCATCCAATCGGAATTTGGGGATATAGGCGGATTTTCCAGTTCCCAGAAAACGATCAAACGCTTCATCGATGGTCTGGACATATCCTTTACGAACCATGGACTGGGCAATATGGGGTCTTCCGATTTGCGCGTCGCCGGCTTCCTGAAGCACGGTTTCCATATCCAGTGGGCATCCCAATTGGTTCAGTCGCTCGATGATGCGCGGATTCCGGTTTTTGCGATGATCGCGGAGGGTGGCCAGGGTACGGTTGAGCTCCGGATCGTCCAACCGGATACCATATCCCAAAACATGACATCCTCCTGGAACGGGTGCACCTTTCGGCAGGTCGACACTGATTTCGACGCCCGTAACTATTTGAATGCCGGATAATTCGGATGGATCAATCCGGCTGTAGCCTTCCAGCGTATCGTGGTCCGTCAAAGAGACGGCCCGAATGCCAAGTCGGCATGCCTCCCGGATAATTTCCTGTGGTGTCAGGGATCCATCAGACGCCGACGAGTGGATATGCAAATCGATTCGTTCGTCTGAGTTACAATCCAAGGGCTTTTTCCAGTGCCTCCTCTTTCATTTTGCACTCGATGCATTGCGTGGTCACCGGACGGGCTTTCAGCCTTTCCACGGAAATATCCTCACCGCAGCTCTCACAAACACCAAACGTTCCATTTTCAATCCGTTCCAAGGCTTTTTTAATCTTGATGATCAACTTGCTTTCCCGGTCCCGGATTCGCAACATGAAGTTCCGGTCTGCCTCGAGAGAAGCCCGGTCGGTCGGATCGGGGAAGTTTTCCTTGGGGGTTGTCATCCCAGAAACGGTTTCGTCAGCCTGGCTCAGGAGCTCTTCCAACAGGTTGTTGAGGTATTCCTTGAAATAGTCTAGATCCTTTTTTTTCATGGCGTAACCTTCTGGTTTGCGTTAAAAGCAACCGGAATGCCTTTCGAGAGAGCAGAAATGATAGATCTGGGGCAATCTGGTATCGTGAATTGGTTATTATACCACTCTTCAGTCATCATGTAAATACCGATTCAGGGATCCGTCAAAGTCTTTCTTTTCGTGCGGGTACGGCCAGTCCAAAAACCGAAAAAGGACTTGATGGACGGGATGGACATAGTGGACATACACGGACGGACACATGAATGCCCGTTTCCCGGCTGGGAAACCCGCCGGAAAGCGGGATAGGTCGCCCCCGGACGGCGGGCTGTTCATCCGCATTTCCGAAGCAAAAAACCTGTCTCGCCTTTACTCCCCCCCACCCTGACCCTCCCCCACCAGTGGGGAG
>CAZTKB010000311.1:0-4008 GCA_964614125.1 uncultured Desulfobacterales bacterium
TCATTTATACCAATCAGGTTTCCCGGGACAGCCTGGGGTTGACACCTGGAACAAAACTTGAAGAGGCATTTCCCGAGATCTGGCCGGATGTCTCTCGAACCCTTCAGGATTATCGCCATCGGTTCGGTGTTTCCATACATCTGGAAAAAGCCCATTACCTGGCAAAAATTTCCGCCATTCACTGGCGAAAAAACCTCGTGGGCGCGTTGTGCGTTTTTGAAAACAGTACGGAATTGGAAAACATGACCCAGCAGATGCTGTCATTTCAAGAACTTTCCAGAGAACTGGACATGATCATCGAATCTTCCTACGACGGATTATGGATCTGTGACGGCCAGGCCAATGTGCTGCGGATCAATTCCGCATCCGAGCGGCTGAACGCCATCCAGGCATCGAGCGTAATCGGAAGGAACATGAAGGATCTCGTTGCCGAGGGTTTCATCAACCGGTCCGCCACCATCGAAGTGATTCACACCCGCGGTATTGTCAATATGCTCCAGAAAACCAATACCGGCAGAAAGTTGATGATCACCGGCAATCCCCTGTTCGATTCCAAGGGAAACCTGGTCCGGGTGGTTGTCAACGAGCGGGATATCACGGAAATTGATTCCCTGCACGAGGAACTGGAGCGGCAGGAAGCTCTGAAAAACCAGTACCGGAACCACATGGTGGAGCGGCAGATCGTTGAAATGGAATCCCGAAGGATCATTGCCCGTACGCCCGCCATGGCCAATATCCTGCAACAGGCCATGAAAGCCAGCAAAGTAGACGCCACGGTCCTTATTTTGGGTGAATCCGGGGTCGGCAAGGAGCTGATTGCGGAAATGGTTCACCGATATTCCAATCGAGCCCGGCGCCCCATGATCAAAATCAACTGCGGCGCAATACCGGAATCCCTGTTGGAATCGGAATTGTTCGGCTACGAAAAGGGGGCTTTCACCGGCGCCCAACAAAACGGTAAGCCCGGGTACCTGGAGTTGGCCCATGAAGGCGTTTTGTTCATGGATGAGATTGGAGAGCTTCCTCTACCCTCCCAAGTCAAACTGCTGCGGTTTTTGGAGGACGGACAGGTCGCCCGGATCGGCGGAATCCGGCCTCGTCAGTTAAATGTGCGCATTCTGGCGGCGACGAACCGGGATCTCAAACAGATGGTTGCGGATGGCCGTTTTCGACGGGACTTGTTCTACCGCCTGCACGTCATCCCGATTACCATTCCCCCGCTTCGGGAACGCCGGGACTGCATTCTACCCTTATACCGTCATTACCTGGAGGTTTCCCGCCGGAAGACCGGCAGAGCCGGAAATTTTCAACTGTCCAAGGCGGCTGCCGACGCCCTGTTGTCGTATTCCCATCCGGGCAACGTGCGGGAACTGGTCAACATCTGTGAGCGGATCGCGGTGATGGGGGAAGGGGACATCCTCACTCCGGATGATCTGCCGTCGGATATCGTCGAAAAAGCCAGGTGGGTTCCTGCAGCGGATTATGTGCCCTTGCCGGAGGGAACGTTGAAGTCCATTATTCGGGATACCGAGCGGGCGGTGATCCTGGAAGCGTTCCGCAAATATGGGACCCAGGAAAAAGTCGCCCGGGCGTTGGGTGTCGATCAGTCCACCGTCGCCCGGAAGTTGAAGCGGTTTCGCCGGGAGTCGGCATAGGTTTCGGCATTCGAATTATGCAAAAACGCATACCCTGTTTTCCCGGTTTGGTGCTTCATCCGGTGGATCAGGTCGGAATGAAAAAAGGCTGATATCCGGGAAAGGTCCATATTATTAGTGATACTGTCAAATAGTGATTCTGATTTAGTGAATGCTATATGGCATAATGATTGCAAACTTTCTTCTCACCCATTCGGCCGGTGAAAAACGATTCTGTTTTGGCCCGGCCCGGTATTTGGCTGTTTCAATCATTCATTCATCCATGGGAGGGGTTATGAAAAAGTTGTTGGGAATGTCGTTGTGCCTGGTTCTCGTCTGGCTGTGCGGTTCCGCTTGGGCGGAGGATGCCCGGGATTATTTCAAGATCGGAGTGATTACATCCCTGTCCGGTGACTTGGCCACCGGTGGCAATGTAACGAAACGGGGATACGATTTGTGGGCCGAGGAGGTCAACAAGGCCGGCGGTATCGAGATCAAAGGAAAAAAATACCCGGTCAAACTGTTTTACGGCGATGCCCAGTCCGAACCGTCCCAAGGAGCTTCGGCCGCCGAGCGGCTGGCCACCCAGGAAAAAGTGGACATGGTTCTGGGGCCATATTCCTCGGGCGTGACCCTGGCGGTGGCGCCTGTTCTGGAAAAATACAAAATCCCCATGATCACCGGTTCTGCAGAATCACCACTGATTTGGAAGGAAAAATTCCGGTATACATTCGGTACGATTCCTCCGGTCAACTATACCGGGGCAACTCCGATCCAGACGCTGGCCAAAATGAACCCGGCTCCCAAAAGCGCCGTCATCCTGGGATCCAACGATGCCTTTTCCAAGGCTACAGCTGAGGCTTTCCAGGACGCTGCCGTCAAAGCCGGGATCAAAGTGTTGAAATTCAACATTGTTCCCTCGGGACAGGACCTGATTCCCTTCATGTCCACCGCCAAGGCCATGCAGCCCGATTTGATCGCTTTCGGCGGCCATGATGAGGAACTGATCAACCTGGTCAAAGCCCTCCGGCAGATCAATTATACCCCCAAGGCACTTCTCATGCACTACGGCGTGACGGAACCCGCTTTTGTGGAATCCCTGCAGAAAAACGCGGACCAGGTTCTGGGTGCTTCCGTATGGACCGAAACCATCCACACCTCCGGGGAACTGCTTTGGAAAGACGCCAAGACCTATGCGGATGCGGCCCTGAAAGCCTACAACGTTCCGGCGGATTACACCCAGGCCGGTTCCAGCGCGGCGGGAATCGCGTTTCAGAAAGCTCTGATGACCACCGGCGGAACCCCGCCGTTGGATGAGGCCGAGCGGGAAGCCCTGGCCAAAGCCCTGGAAGACATCCGGGTGGAAACTTTCTACGGAGTGATCGATTTTGCCAACGAAGGTCAGTTCTATCACGCGAACGTCGGTTTGACCCCCCTGACGATCCAAATTCAAAACGGAAAGGTCGTGATTGTGGGACCGGAATCGGAAGCCCAGGTGGCGGCTCAGTACCCGATGAAACCCTGGCAGGAGAGATAACCGTTTTCCCCACCTCTTCAACCTGTGAGATACCATTATGGAATTGCTGCCCAGGCCATAGTCGACGGCATCTTGATCGGCGGAATTTATATCACCATTGCCATTGGGTTTTCTCTGGCCTATGGCGTCATGCACATCATTGATTTTGCGGTGGGAGAATGGATCATGCTGGGGGCGTTTCTGGGATTTTACCTGAACAAATGGCTTCAGGTGGATCCCATGATCCTGCTCCCGGCGGTTTTTATCGTATTCGGCCTTGTCGGATACGCGATTCAGCCATTGGTGCACCGGGTCATCAGTGGAAAGAAGGGAAACCCGGTACTGATGGGATTGGTTTTCACCTTCGGGCTGGCGTTGGTGTTTCGGGGAAGCGGATTGACGATATTCGGGTTTTACTCCCATTCCATCCCCGCCATGCTGGCCCAGGGATCCTTTTTCTGGGAAAAAGGAAGTTTTTTCCTCACGATTCCCCACATCCGGTTTGCCGGGCTGCTGTACGCCCTCGGCATCACCCTGGCGCTGCACTACATTCTTCAGTCCACGAATTTCGGGAGGGCTGTCCGGGCCTTGTCCCAGCACCGGGAATCCGCCGGCCTGATGGGCATCAATATCAAAAAAACCAGTTCCTACGTCTATGGGATCTATGTCGGGATCAGTGCCATGACCGGGGTGCTGATCGGGTGCATTTTTTCCATCAGCGCCCAGATGGGCGGTGATTATACCATCATGGCCTTTTTCGTGGTGGTTCTGGCCGGCATGGGATACCTGGCCGGCGTTCCGTGGGCCGCGTTTCTGCTGGGCCTGGTGCAGTCCTTTTTTCTGATCTACCTCAACCCC
>CAZTKB010000312.1:0-3966 GCA_964614125.1 uncultured Desulfobacterales bacterium
GCTTTACGGCGCAGCAGGTAAACATTAAAAGTTGAGACCTGACCCCTCTTTTTCCTTTTTCCGTTTGGGGTAGGATTTTTCCCGATTCAGGTGGATGTGTGCGCGAAAATAAAGCATGAGTGTAACGGTATTCATTCGGTTTCAATCACCTCTTTAAGGAGGCCGCATTCATGTTTCGATCGTATCCGCTCGTACACCACCTGACGCGACACCACCTGACGCGATCGGCACACAGGGTTTTGTCCCCATTTACCGGGATCAGCCGCCCCGCCGGGATCACGGGCGATTGATCCCGGCAAAACGCCTCGGAGGGAGTCGATGTCCTTAACGCAATCTTGTTGCGGTATTTCGTCCGGCGACGACGGATCGATCTTCGAATGTTATCGGCGATATTGCCGCGAGTGGGGCGTATGTGCCGAGACCGTCCCTGCGTGTGGTTACCGGGAGAAGCGTTTGTGTCTGGAGTTGCCCCCCGGCAAGGGCCGCGGGTGGGCGGAAATGATGCAACTGGAACGCGGCCTGGGCGTCGGACTGTGCGACTTCCTGCTCGATCATCCCCTTGAAAGCAGTTTTCACGATGATGCATTCAGACTCGGTTTTCGTGTGCTGTTGGCCGGATGCTTCGAGTTCACCGATCCGGAGATGGATGTTCGCGAACACGTGCGGGGCTGCCGGTTGTGGCTGCGCAGGGGTCGCGTCGAAAACTTCCGGTTTTCGACCGGCTGCGTGATGCGCGGACTGTCCATCGAACTGCCGCCGGCCATGGTTGATGCCTGGTTGGACGGAGCGCCCGGTGAACTCGCCCGGGCACTGGAGGCAATGATTCGCGGTTCCCGCCCGGTCTGCGGCCAACCGGGCCATGCTTTTTCCCCATTGATCCGCTCTTTTCCCGGCATGTCCTCTATTGTCCAGATCGCGACGCGCCTGCTCGCGATGCCGCGGGGCACCGTGTGCGAGGTGTTGCGGTTCGAGTCCCTGACTCTGGATCTGCTGGCTCGGATATTGTCCCTCGATTCCCACGCAGGGCAGGAAGGAGCAGGGGTTGAGGCCTGGCGACGGCGTGCGCCTGTTGACGAGGCCGTGGACATCCTGCGCGCGGAATGGGCCCATCCACCGACCATCTCCGCCTTGGCGCGGCGGGTGGGACTGAACGAGTGCTATCTCAAAGCCTGGTTTCGTCGGCGCACCGGACTGTCCATCGGCGAGTACGTGCGCAAGCTGCGCATGGAGAATGCCCTAGAACTGATCGAATCCGGCCGGTGTTCCATTCTACAGGCCGCCCTTTCCGTGGGCTATTCCAATCCCAGCCATTTCAGCGCGGCCTTTAAACGCTTCCATGGTCGCCTCCCCTCCCACTATATGTCCAAGGCCTGATCCGCATCGTATCCGATTTGTTCAACCCACCCCCATGTCCCCTCCCGGAAGGGGATTTTTTTTGTGCCACGCTTCATCCGTGAAAAATCTCCGGCCCGAACAGCACTGCCATTCTTCCGCAAATCCGCTCTTTCCTCCACTCCTGTCCTGGGAGGAGCCGGGATGGGTCCAATCAGGCAACGGCCAAAACCCGGGCCGCCGCATCTGCCACTTCAACTTGTCGGGCAAGGAAATTCCCGATCAAGGCATCAAAAAATTCCCTGTTTGAGTTGATACGCGAATGAAAATGGAAATAGTTTCACGCTGGTTGAGCGAGTTTGAACGGGATCATGAGACGGTGGGGCAAAACGAACATGATCGTGTCTTGGACGGAAAACGGCTGATGTTTGACCTGGGTACATTGACGAGGCACTGCTTCGCCCAAAGGCATGCCTATCGATGTGCCGTCGCAACCGATTTAATAGGGGGCGTTTCCATGGGAGGTAAGATTATGAAATCTGCTTTGCGCAAAGAAGTATACATTGCGATGGTGCTTGTTTTCGGAATGCTGTTTGCTTCGGAAGCAATCGGTGAAACGGATGGAAAGGTTGAAACGCTGGAATCCGTAACCGTAACGGCGAGAAAAGCGGAGGAATCCGCAAAGGATGTGCCCTTCAGCCTGACGGTGATCGGTGGATCGGAACTGGAAAACCGAAGGCTGAAAAGCTTCGAGGACGCGCTCAGGCAGATACCTGGTGTGGAGATTCACACTTACGGCAGCTTGGGAACGGACATAATGCGCATCCGGGGAGTTGGTTCGTTGTATCAGATAGGATTGGACGATACTTCGGTTCTGATAAACTTGGACGGAGTTCCCCAGTCGCTGGGCATGGCATCAATGTCCATAATGGATATTGAGCGCGTGGAGGTCATGAAAGGCCCTCAGGGAACGCTGATGGGGCGAAACAGTGAAGCCGGAGCCGTAAATATTATAACCAGAAAACCCACAAAATATCTGGAAGGATGTATAAGAGGCGAATACGGCACGGAAAACACATTTGACACCGAAGCTGCGGTGAGCGGCCCGATGACGGAAACACTGAGCGCGCGCTTCGCCGCAAAATACTCGGGTTATGATAATCCGGTTGAATATTACGGTACCGATAAGCCCATCAGCAAACCCAAGGATATCGCTGTGAGAGGCACGCTGCTCTGGGAACCCACGGACAAAACCGATGTGACATTGACATTGGGATATGAAGAGAAAAACAACAGAACCGAAGCCATGCTCCTTGCGCCTTATGACGATGAGCCGAAAATCGACATGCCGGAGAACAGCCTTGATGCAAACAAGGACAGCCGACGCGCCACACTTGACGTCACTCACGAGTTCAGCAATATGATATTCACATCCGTGACAGGCTATACCCAAATGGACAGTACCGAAAATCGTCTCCTATACGACAAACTGATTGCCAATGCCCTGCTGGGACTGGATGTTACAGAAGGTAATTTGACGATGAGGGAGATGAGCGGTGAAACCTTTTATCAGGAAGTCCGTTTATCCTCCAAGCCGGAAAATGACGTTTTCTGGGTCACCGGGGTAAACTTCTACCGATCCGACAGGGATCTGACCAACCGCTATGACTATGAGCATATCATGGGGTATATGGCGATGAACGGAAGGATAGCTTCCAACTTTAAAACCACGGACTACGGGATTTTCGGCGAAGTCACCTACCCTGTGACAGAGAGACTTAAACTGACAGGGGGATTGCGCTACACATGGGACAAAAAGGAATATGAATCCAACTGGATGCCGTCAGATACCAATCCCTTTGCCGCGTATTATGGTCCTGCCTCCGACTCGGATAAAATGGATTCATCTTTTGCCACAGGCCGGGCCTCTATCAGCTATGCCGTCACGGAAAATATGAATACATATTTTACCTATGCCAGAGGGCATAAGGCTAAAGCCTACCAGGACCTTGCAACAGAATACATATTCATGGGCGATAGTTCCGACCTGATTGTGGATGCCGCAAAGATCAACAGCTATGAACTCGGCATGAAGCTGGAAACATCGAATAAAAAAGCGGGTGTCAACATGGCTCTGTTTTTCAATGTTATCAAGGATGATCATGTATCCTACGTTGATCTGACCACGATGACAAACAAGGTTGCCAACAATGATACCGAGACGAAGGGTGTGGAAGTCGAAGGTTTCTGGAAACCCGGAAACGGATTCACGCTTACAGCCGGGGGCGGCTACACGGATGCTAAAATCACGGGAGTTCCCGCAACGTCACAGGATGTAAAAGAGGGAAATGCGGTTCCTGATTCACCCGAGTGGAATGCGACGATTTCAATTTCCCACAACCTGCCCCTGTCGCCTTTCTGGGGGTTGGAAGCCCCGTCACTCTTTACATCCGTTACCAACAGATATGTGGGCAAGAGACAAGCAAACCCGGCAAACAATCTTGAGTTCGACGCGTACAACAAGCTGGACTTCCGTATAGGGATCATGAGTGAACATCTAGAGTTTTACCTATGGTGCGACGTGTCCTTCCGGCAACATTGCATGAAAATCTGATCCGCCTTGAATAAAATTGC
>CAZTKB010000313.1:0-3955 GCA_964614125.1 uncultured Desulfobacterales bacterium
CCATCCGGCAGGGTGCCGTGGTTCCCTGGCGGGGATATTTTTCCCGAAAGGAGGATGACAACGGCTCCTGGGGGATGCAGCAGTTGTCGGCCATGGCGCGCCAATGGAAGATGGATTTCGATACTCCCTGGAAAAAGCTTCCCCAGGGCCAGCGGGATATCATTCTGTACGGCTCCGGTGATCGGGAACTGTTGGTCAAATGGGATTCCCAAAAAATTCATGGCGAGTTCCAGACGTCCTGGGAGGGGCTGGTCCACCAGATGATGCGCCGATATATCCAGACCCAATCCGAAATACAGAAACGGTATTATCATTCCTTTTTGTCCGAAAGAACCTGTCGGACCTGTGAGGGGAAACGGTTGAAACCCGAGGTGCTTCATGTTCGGATCGAGGGGCGTTCGATCATGGATATCACGGCCATGACCATCGCCGATGCGGACACTTTCCTGGGCGGCCTGGAATTGACCGGCAACCGGAAAATCATCGCCGAGGAATTGCTGAAAGAAATCCGCGGCCGTTTGGGGTTTCTGGTGAACGTGGGGTTGGACTACCTGTCCTTGGACCGAAAGGGCCCTTCTCTTTCCGGCGGGGAATCCCAACGGATCCGCCTGGCCTCCCAGGTGGGATCCGAACTGACAGGCGTGCTGTACATTCTGGATGAACCCTCTATCGGCCTTCATCAACGGGACAATATCCGGCTTCTGGAAACCCTCTGTCATCTGCGGGATATCGGAAACACCCTCATCGTAATCGAACACGACCAGGAGACCATGGAGGCGGCCGATTGGATTGTGGACTTCGGTCCCGGGGCCGGATCTCTGGGAGGGCAAATCGTCGCGCAAGGGACTCCGGCTGAAATCCGCAAAGATCCGGAATCCGTTACCGGAAAATTTCTATCCGGACGTGAACGGATCGAGATACCGAAATCCCGGAGGCAACCCGGCAATGAGCGGATCACCATCCATGGCGCCAAGGAAAACAACCTGGCGCATATTACAGTGGACATCCCGCTCGGTCTGCTGGTGGCTGTCACCGGGGTGTCGGGCGCCGGAAAATCCACCCTGATCAACCAGATCCTCTATCCGACTCTAGCCCGAAACCTGCACCGCAGCCTCCTGGAAATCGGACGATGTGACGGTGTATCCGGCCTGTCCCATCTGGATAAAGTGATCAACATCGACCAGAAACCGATCGGCAGAACCCCGCGAAGCAATCCGGCCACCTATACCAAGGTATTCGACCCCATCCGGGATCTGTTTGCGCTGCTTCCGGAATCCCGCACGCGGGGCTATCCGAAAGGCCGGTTTTCGTTCAATGTCCGCGGAGGGCGTTGTGAAACCTGCCAGGGAGACGGATTCATCAAGGTGGAAATGCATTTTCTGGCCGATGTCTATGTCCCCTGCGAAGCATGCCGCGGTCGGCGATTCAATGAAGCGACGCTCCAGGTGAGATACCGGGATCACTCCATAGCCGATGTTCTGGATCTGTCGGTTCTCCAGGCGCGGGAGCTTTTCGTGAACCACCCGGCCATCCGGGGGATACTGGATACTCTGATGGATGTCGGCCTGGGATATATTCACCTGGGCCAGGCCGCCACCACCCTTTCCGGCGGTGAAGCCCAACGCATCAAGCTCTCCCGGGAATTGGCCAAACGCCAGACCGGACGCACCCTCTACATCCTGGACGAACCCACCACCGGGCTTCATTTCCAGGATATCCGGATGTTGTTGTCCGTTCTCCACCGACTGGTGGATTCGGGCAACACCGTCGTGGTGATCGAACATAATCTGGATGTGATCAAAACCGCAGACTGGATCATCGACCTGGGGCCGGAAGGTGGAAAACGCGGCGGACAGGTGGTAGCCGAAGGATCCCCCGAAGTTGTGGCCGGTATTCCGGCAAGTCATACAGGCCGCTATCTCCATAAGGTGCTGGGTAAATGAAGAAAGCCCTGTAAAGTATCTTCAACCCCTTCCCGCCAGGTACTCGACCGCCCATAACATTGGCGCCCATCTCTGTGTTGTTGGCAACCATATCTATTTTCCCTTTCGATTCCCATATAATCCAATCCTTTTCGGGAAATAAAAAAGCAACGGTGTAACCCGGAACTCCGGCAAATTCTATTTTCGATGTTTGCGCCCTCTTTTCCCAAGTTACCTGGTATTCATTTTGCATTGGTTTGTATACCAGAATGGAATTTCCACATTAGATCGATCAATCGAGTGATTGCCAGGCATTAATTAGATAAAATTTTTTTCTAACCATATCGTTTAAAAAATATGGTTAATTTATCATTGATAGATAATTTTTTTGGATTCCCGGTTTCGGCTTGCCTCGTTATTTGAGGATTTCATAAAAACCTAATTTCATCACAGGAGGGCTCAATATGTATAATCTACAGAATTTTCTTTCCATGCCTGTTTCCGGAAAAAAGATGATCCTTGAGATCAACGAACAAACCGGAGAGTTGACCAAACAGAAAACCAGGAGTGGTTTCGTTCACTTTTTCAAAGCAATTTTCCGCCCGTACAAGGTTGAAAGGGAAAACCGTACCACTGCCAAGGCGTTTTTGTACCTGTTAAAACAGAACTGGACAAAATTCGCCGATTCCAAAGAGGGAAAAACCTATTTTCTCGAAAACCTGGCTCAGTGCCAAAGAGGGGGCAAAGCCTTGACAGACAGGGATATCAAACGGGTGATCAATGATGTGAGCATCCGTTCGGCCGATCTGTTGTACCTTCGTGTTCCTTTCGATACCGATGAACATATTTCCTGGCAATTACTGTCTGGAATGGGCTTTGAGGCGGATCAGAGTGGAATCATGCATCGAATCGTTTGTCGTGGTTCGATAGATGTTCATGAATACCATGACCGACTGAACCGGTTTCGAGAAAAAAACGGGATTCTCACGGATCAACAGGCCACAAGCATTTATAGGAATTTTTTGCGGGACAAAATAATTGATGGATTGCTGGTGGATGAAAAAAATGAGGATTGGGGAAAAGTCTCTGATTTGAAAAAAATTCTGAAACAAAATTACCTGACCCCGAGAGATCCCCGATACTATTTCTTTTCGGAACTGACCTTACGGGTGCGTTGCATGGGTGAAAAAAATCCGCTGCCCGAAGATTGGGTCGCCGAATTTCTTAGAAGGCACGACGAAGGGGTTTTGGAGCTGGATTCCGAGCATGACCGGCCTGTTCAGGGGCTGAAGATGCAAGAGCTTGATAAGGAAAGCATATTGGTTCGATCATTGGACTGCGGTATGCAGCTCGTGACCAACCAATCGGAATGCCCGGTTGCCGTTCGGGAAAACCCGCTGCCGGTGAAAGTGATCGTTGATCAGCATATTGCCGGTCTTTGGTAATATATTATCAAGTTATTTCATCTGTAATTCCATATCACATTGGTTTCCAAACATCTGCCGCTGACCGTTTCAGTCAAGTACGGTCAGCATGCCTGCCTGGCAACCCGCCTTCCCTGTCTGGTTGGAAATTGTCAGGCAATGGTCACCATCCGGAATCCGACCAACAGGGAAGGCGAGGCATTAGACTATTGATCTAATGTCCCCTTCTCAAAAAGGAACTATTCCAAGTCCCCCCTCTTTGAAAAGGAGGCTGCTCTACTTCCCACCCCGTGGAAAATACCATCCCCCCTTTTGAAAGCTGACAATTACCCACACATACGCCCATTTTATGGACCATATTTGAGGTGGAGGAGCAGGAAGACAACCATAACAACAGCAAGGTCAAGTCGCTGTATGCCTCGCCAAAGAACTGTAGTGCCGGGTTCGCCGTCTCTTTTTCGGCCCAGAAAGCCTCTTCCAACACCATGGGCGTATGTGTGGGTTGTTGTTGTCAGTTCAAGAAGGGGGAGGGAATGATTTGCCGGAGGGGCAGCCCGCCGGAGAGCCGGAACGGGGGACCTATTCCGCCTTTCTTGCAGGAAAAGCTGT
>CAZTKB010000314.1:0-3952 GCA_964614125.1 uncultured Desulfobacterales bacterium
ATCGGACTGGCTTTCCAGATTCGCGATGATATTCTCAACGTGGAAGGAGATCCGAAACAGATGGGAAAATCCACCGGAACCGACCGCTTGCACCTCAAAGGAACCTATCCCGCTCTTCTGGGGTTGGACCAGGCAAAAGCCATGGCAGCGGAATTGGTTGACCGTGCGTTACAATCCATTCGGATGCTGGATAATCGCTCTGACCCCCTTCGAGCCGTGGCTGAATATATCGTAAAACGAGACCGATAAGTGATGAATGACCCCTTAATTTCCGGAGTATGATTGTCAGTGGGCCTTCTTGATATCGTAACCTATCCTTCCGATGTAAAAAAACTTTCCCGCCTGGAACTGGTTCAGCTTGCGGATGAGATCCGCAAACTGATCGTGGAAGTGATCAGCCGAAACGGCGGGCACTTGGCTTCCAGTCTGGGTGCCGTGGAATTGGCCGTTGCCCTCCACTATGTGTTCGATGCTCCGGGGGACCGAATTATTTGGGATGTCGGGCATCAGTCCTATGCGCACAAAATCATCACGGGCCGAAAAGATCGTTTCCACACCATTCGAAAATACAAGGGGATATCCGGTTTCACCCGAAGCCACGAAAGTCCGTATGACGCATTTACGACCGGACACAGCAGTACCTCTATTTCCGCGGCTTTGGGAATGGCCTGTTCCAAGCGGTTGAAAAACGACACCGGAAAGGTGATTGCCGTGATCGGAGATGGTTCCATGACCGCCGGCATGGCCTACGAAGGAATCAACCAGGCCGGAGACATCCATAAGGATCTGATCGTTATCCTGAACGACAATGACATGTCGATCAACCATAACGTCGGCGCCTTATCCTCGTTTCTGAGCCGAAAATTTTCGGCGGTCAAACTTCAGCAGCTTCGAAAGGAATTCGGAGAGTTTCTCAAATCCCTGCCCCGAATCGGGGATGACATTTACCAGTTCGCCAAACGCTCCGAAGAATCCTTTAAATCTTTCGTCACCCCCGGAATGTTGTTCGAGGCATTCAATTTTGAGTATTTTGGCCCGATCAATGGACACAACATTGATCATTTGATTGATATTCTAACCAATATAAAATCAATGACCGAGCCGACCCTGCTCCATGTTTCCACGGTCAAGGGAAAAGGATACGAACCGGCGGAGAAAAACCCGGTCTTTTTTCATGGAGTCGGTTGTTTCGAAATCGGTACCGGGAACTGTGTCACATCGAAAGACTCCGTCCCCACCTATACGGAGGTTTTCGGCGACACCATGGTTCGCCTGGCGAAAACCAACCCACGGATTGTGGCCGTAACAGCGGCCATGCCGGAAGGAACCGGGTTATCCAAATTTGCGGAGGCCGCTCCGAACCGTTTTTTTGATGTGGGTATCGCGGAACAGCACGGAGTCACTTTTGCGGCGGGTATGGCTATGGAAGGCTATCACCCGGTGGTGGCAATTTATTCCACCTTTCTTCAGCGGGCCTACGACCAGATTCTTCATGATGTATGTATCGAATCCCTGCCAATTGTCTTCGCCGTCGACCGGGGTGGAATTGTCGGAGAAGATGGAGCCACCCATCACGGATTGTTTGATCTTTCTTTCCTTCGGGTCATTCCGAACATGATCGTCATGGCCCCGTGGAATGAAAATGAACTTCGCCACATGCTGTTCACCGCCCTGTCCCATAACGGACCGGTCGCCATTCGATACCCTCGGGGCAAAGGAACCGGCGTAAAGATGGACCCGAATTTCATTTCTCTGCCGATCGGAAAAGCGGAAGTATTGACAGAGGGCAAAGACCTGTTGATCGTTGCCGTGGGAAGACCGGTACAGGATGCTCTGAAAGCGGGCTTGCACCTCATGGAAGAAGGGATTCAATCCACGGTAGTAAACGCCCGTTTTATCAAACCGCTGGATTCGAAACTCATCGGAAACCTGGCTCGAAAAATCCCCCGAATCATCACCGTGGAAGAAAATGTACTGTCCGGCGGATTCGGCAGTGCCGTGTTGGAAACCCTGAACGACCAGAATATTCGTCCGGACCGGCTGATTCGTCTGGGTATCGGCGATGTGTTTGTCGAACACGGGCCGCAGTCCGTTCTCCGGGCAGAGCATGGCGTTAATGAAGACGCGATCCTTCAGGCTGCCCGCTCCCTGATGCTGCCCGGATGACCCCCCCCTCCCCTTCTCCCCTCTCCCGGTACCGGTTGGATCGGTTTCTCGTCGATACCGGAAAATGTGACAGCCGGCAGAAGGCCCAGGCCATGATTCTGGCGGGCCGGGTCTTGGTGGACGGGCGAAAAGTCGACAAGACCGGGTTTTCCGTACCTCCCGATGCGGTGGTGGAAATCACGGGTCAAGATATTCCCTACGTCAGCCGCGGCGGTCTGAAACTGGCCCATGCCCTGGATACCATGGACCTGTCGGTCGATGGTTCCGTATGCCTGGATGTCGGTGCTTCCACCGGTGGTTTCACGGATTGTCTCCTGCAGCACGGTGCCTGTCGAGTGTATGCGGTGGACGTTGGCTACGGGCAACTGGCGTGGCGTCTGCGTAACGACCCGCGGGTCGTAGTGATCGAACGGACCAATATCCGCTATCTGAAACCGGAAACCATTCCCGAGCGTGTCGATGCCATTGTCATTGATGTATCCTTTATCTCGTTGCGCATCGTGGTCCCTTCCGTGTTGCCGTGGATGAAATCCGACGGGGACCTGATCGCCCTGATCAAGCCCCAGTTTGAGGTTGGCAAAGGGCGGATCGGCAAAGGCGGGGTAGTCAAAGACACCAGCCTGCACCGGGAAATCATCGACGACCTGACCGATTTTTTTCACGCCATGGGGTTAATCCGGTGTGGATTGACGACATCTCCCATCACCGGCCCCAAAGGGAACACCGAGTTTCTGATCCACCTGCGTCCCGCGCCCGAAACCCCCGGAATTTGACTTGATTTTTTTCACCTGAAACTATATGAATTCAAATTGGTTGTACGAAATTGGCGGAATTTTCGAAATACATATCAGAGAGGAGCGTAAATGACTGAACTTATGGATAATACAAGGAATATTGCACTTGTCGGCCATGGTAACTCCGGAAAGACCTCCCTGGCGGAAGTGATGCTGTTCCGTACCGGAACCATCACGCGGCAGGGTCGGGTGGAGGATGGAAACACGGCCATGGATTTTGAGCCGGAAGAGCTCAAGCGCAATATCAGCATCAGTTCAGGTTTTCATCAGTTCATCTGGAAGAAAAATGCGGTTACGCTGATTGATACGCCGGGCGACCAGAATTTTTTCAATGACACCCGGAACTGCATGATGGCCTCGGATGCCGTACTGGTTCTGATTGATGCCGTAGACGGCGTCAAGGTGCAAACCGAACAGGCCTGGCAGTTTGCCGAACACTTTTCCCTTCCCTGCGCGGTGCTTATCAACAAAATGGATCGGGAACGCGCGGATTTCCAGAGAACCTTCGATGATGCCGCCTCCTCCCTGGAATCCCCCCGGCCGGTGAAAATACAGATCCCGATCGGCCAGGAATCCTCTTTTCAGGGAATCATCGATCTGATGGCCATGAAAGCAATTACCTACGACGGCGCTAAAAAAGCGACCGTCGGCGACATACCGGCTGACCTTCAATCCGTGGCCGAAGAGGAGCGGGAAAAAATGATTGAGGTGATCGCAGAAGCCGACGACAGCCTCCTGGAGCGTTATCTGGAAGGAGAAACCATTTCAGACGAGGAATTGGCGGCCGCCCTCAAAAAAGGAATCAACTCCCGATTGTTTGCACCGGTTTTGTGCGGATCCGCCGTCAACAACCTCGGCATCGATTTGTTGATGGATTTTTTTGTGAACTGTATGCCATCTCCGCTTGAAAAACCGGCCCGTCCCGGCATGGATCCCTCCGTTGGGAATCAGATCGAACGGGTCTCCTCTACGGAAGCACCGTTTTCGGAGTT
>CAZTKB010000315.1:0-3947 GCA_964614125.1 uncultured Desulfobacterales bacterium
AAACACGCAAATGGACGTCAACTACGTTTACCGGGTAAACTCCGTTTTCCCAGTCCACGGGGTTTACCTCGATAACATGGTAGGGGAGGCTAATCCCGGTTTACCAGGTAAACATGCTAAGGGCGGCTGACGCAGTTTGCCTGGTAAACACCCCAAAGGACGTCAACTTCGTTTACCAGGTAAACACAGTATCCCCTGGTCAACACCGTTTGCATAGTCCCCTTGATTCAACCTTCCCAATCTGGTCAAACCTTCTCTACCAGGTTATCGCAGTAAACACGGTATTCGCAGTTGACGCATTTCCAGGATGTATCGTTGGGTACGAATACACCTTTCTGAATACCCTCCCACACCGCTTTGATTTTCCGGATGGCCCGGTGTTCGTCAATTTGGTTGCGGTTGGTATAGAACTGCTCGAATCGCGGCGTTTTGGTTTTCAGAAGGCTGTCGATTTTGAAAACAATCTCCCGGTCGGCATACCCGTTTCTTTTGGCTGCCATGTGATACACCGTCAACTGAAAATTCCGACTGACCTCGTCCAGACCGTAGGCTTTGGCGG
Source organism: uncultured Desulfobacterales bacterium (assembly GCA_964614125.1). Lineage (GTDB taxonomy): Bacteria > Desulfobacterota > Desulfobacteria > Desulfobacterales > Desulfatirhabdiaceae > UBA4064. The sequence goes on from CAZTKB010000315.1 coordinate 560, forward strand.
CGGTCTTGTATTCGGTTATCACAATAGATCCGTCCACGTCGTCTTCTTCCACCAGATCCATTACACCGATAACGGGAATATCCAATCCGTCAATTTGAAACTGAAACGGCTCTTCGATGGCCACAACGGTGAATTCTCTGGCAGGAAGTTGACGGTAAAAGGTCTCCAGAAGGTTTTTACCCAGACTGAGCAGGTTTTCGTAAGTTCTCCCGGCTGAATAGCAGATCCACTCATTCCCGTAAGCCTTGATATGCCAGATATCGGAAAAACGGTGTTGAAGGTCCTCCAGTTTCATACGAGACCCGGAAAGCCTTTCCTGGTTGAACTCCGCCAACGCCTGATGGATGGCTGTTCCAAATACCAGATTGTCGGACACATGCTCCGGAGGAAGGTTGTCGATCCGGGAAAATTTGTACTGCATCCCGCAGTCGATGTATTTCTGAATGCTCGATACGGACAGGTGGGGCTGATTGCGTAGCTCTTCTATCATCATTGTCTTTCTCCTTGGAAAAAGGGCGCACTGCTCCTGTGGTGATTTTACATCCGGAGTCAATCAGGCGGTTTGCAGGTTGCGGATCAGATCGGAGGCTTCTTTGGAGGACAGGGCATCGATTTCAACGCCGAAGGTTTCTTCGATTTGCTGGAGCAGGTCTTCTGTGGGGATTCCCTTGCGTTTGGCCAGACTCAGGATGGCATGACGCTGGGCGGTGCTGATACCGGCTTTCGAAATCTTCTCCGAATGGAACGCTTCAACCGGCTTCCGAATCGTCTGCGGACGCAGATCCGGAACTTTCGTAACGGCAGCTTCAGATTCTGGTACATTATTTCCTCTCCCTTTCGTTTTCTTCATGGGGATCACTCGCGGATCTCCCGTTTCCGGTTCACCCAACTCTTCCAGACAGGTCATGCCGATATTGGTCATATCCCGAAGTGCCCTGGCCTTGGCTCTTGTGGCAGCCATCCGAAGAACATGGGAAGATATCTGTGACGACACATTTCTGGGGCTGGCATCCCCTATCTCGGTGAATGTCCGTCCATCCATGGATACCACGGTGGCCCGGCAAATCCCTTCATTACCGTTTTCTTCGGTGGGATACTGTACCGGCTCCACTTGAATACTCCGGATTCCGATCTGATGTCCCAGATCCAACAGGCCGGTGTACAGAACAAAGTCTTTTCCTTTCAGATTTCGGATAAACCGGGAGTCCAGTTTCTGGTGCTCCGTAATGTTGATGGCTTCTTCTGCCATGTGGACCTCCTTACGCCGCCAGCCGGAGTTTTCTTCGTGGCAGATCGACAATGGAATCGTCGATGGCCTCTTTCAGAAACTGCATCTGGTCATGCATCCGATGGCGGAGTTGTTGGTTGTATTGCAGGTGATGGGGGTTGACTCCGTCGATCAACCTCCGGGCCTGTTCGGATAGTTCTTTGATTCGGTTGTCGTCAAACAGGTTTCGGGAGGATAGATCATCCAGAAATTCCTGGAGGCTGTCAAAAAGCCCGGGTCTGGTTGTTTTGGGTTTGCCGCTCAGTTTCTGGGTGAGATTGGTTACTATGGAAGAGAACTCCTCACACAAGGCGGCCTGAGCCAGCTCCCGGGTTTCTTCCATCATGGCCTGGAACTTCTCTTTTTCCCGGCGATAGATTTCCGGTGTCAGCACCGATGTCTTTCCCGGAAGCCCCAGAATCAGATACCGCCATTCGAAACGGAACTTACCGGATACATCGCGGGGATAGTCCGCCTCATCGAACAGATCCCCCAGAATGTATCTTGCCTCTTCCCGGGCAGGTTCATATAACGGCAGAAAATCCTGGACGCATTCCCAAAAACGATTCCGACACTGGTTCATTTTCTCGTCGATGACATGCAGCATCTCCCGGGGTACCAGGTAGATGGATGTCATGGGAAAGGGGAGGGAATGTTTGCCGATGCAGCTTCTGGCCTGCTGAACCGCCGCATGGATCGGACCCAGGAGATCCGAGTTGATCAGCAGTTTTCTTCCTTTGACCCAGTCACTTTCGATGTCCGTCTTCTGTTTCAGAATCACCGGTTTCAGGGCTTTCGTACATTGCCAGACACTGGTGCTGAACTGCAACAAACACGCATTCTGGAATATTTGGCTGTTGTCTGTCATGTTCTGATCTCCTGTTTACCCGCACAGGGGCAGGTATTTTCTGATGGATGTTTCATTCTTGGTGTAATAGGCCGGTACCAGTTGCCGTTCCAATTCCCTTCCCAACAGATCCTTGATGAACGCGGATTCCTCGATACAGGCTTTTCCGGTAAACCCCCGGGTCTCCAGTTTGATATCGCCGGTATCCAGAATGTCTATGATGATCTGTTTCATTCATCCCCCTTTCAAAGTGAGATAAATCCGGATACCGTTTGGGGTCCGGGTTTGGCTGACCATATAGCCTTTTTGTCTGCTTTCTTTCCGGATTCTCTCCAGTGTGTAGGCCTGTTTCAGTTTGCAGGCGTTTTTTCCGATCTGTTGTTCCAGTCCGCCACCGTCCCAGTAATCCCACAGAAGATGGTACCTGGATCCATTTTGGATTACACCGACTTCGTAGGCGGCGTTGGGGACTCGAATGGCATGGGTGCATTTGCCCAGGTCTTCTATTTGCAATTCTTCCGGAAGGGGAGTATCTCCCACCCATCTGCCAAACCACCTGTACGTGGTCTGGTTTTCCATAAATTCAAATCCCATGGACCGGCACGCGGTTTTCAGGGCGTCCAGGTCCGTGATCTCCAGTTCGATTTTTGATATATGGCTCATGCGGCCTCCCGTTGGACAGGATGAATCTTTCTCTGGGTTCTGGTCTCTTTTTCAGGTGTGTTTGCGGGACGCGCGCGCGTATGACTCCATTCCCGCAAAGACTGGATATCCTCTTTCATGGTTCTGGACAGGGGAACAATGGCCTCAAATGCCTCCTCTACCCCATCGAAGAGACTGTCTCTGGCCAACTGCTCGATTTCTGCCCCACTCCATCCTTCCAGCCTGGCGGCATAATCCAGAGGAATGGACGCATGGTATTTCCGGTTCATGATTCCGATGATTTCAGATCGTTCGGACAATGTCGGAAGATCTACAAAGAAGACAGCGTCAAATCTCCCGGCTCTAAGAAACTCCGGTGGCAGATTGCGGATGCTGTTGGCCGTTGCCATGACAATAATCGATGATTTGGACTCCGCCCGCCAGGTGAGAAAGTGTCCGAACATGTTGGCGGATGTCCCGGCATCGGTTTCTCCGCTGGAGTTGACCCCTGAAAAGCATTTCTCGGCCTCATCGATCCAGACAACCGCCTCTCCGAACGCGTCGATCACAGCGGTGGCCTGTCTGATTTTCCGTTCGGATTCTCCGACCAGAGAACCTTTCAGCCTTCCGAT